>JAFLUS010000152.1 GCA_022508685.1 Prevotellaceae bacterium
TTACAAGCGGAAAACGCCGAGGATTTTGTCCATGACCCAATTGACGGAAGTGGCGCTGACGCAGTCGCAGTCGCAGGTGGTGATGCCGCGGAGGTGCCCAACGACTTTTTCGATGAGGGGCTGCTGCACGTGGGGTGGATTGGGGATGGTGAAGGTTTGATGGCCGTCGCCGTTGTCGAGCGTGATGGGGCGGTAGTCGAAGACGGAGAAGGTGAGTGTGCCGTTCTGTCCGACGAGGGCGATGCGGTCGCAACGTGCGGATTCGTGGGCGGCAAAGCACCATGAGGCAGAACCGGTGATGCCGCAGTCGAAACGGAAGCAGGCGTTGATGGTGTCTTCGACGGAGTAGAGGCCTGCCATGTTGGCGCAGTAGCCGTCGGCTTCGATGATGTTGCCGAACATTTGTTGCAGAAGGTCGATTTGGTGGGGCGCGAGGTCGTAGAAATAGCCGCCTCCGCCGGCGATGTCGGGCTGCAGTCGCCATGGGAGGTTGTCGGCGTTGTAGTCGAGTTCGCGTGGCGGTACGGCAAAGCGGATTTGGACGGCGAGGACGCGGCCGATGGCTCCTTCGTTGACGAGGTCGCGCACTTTTTGGAAGTAGGGCAGGTGGCGGCGGTAGTAAGCGACGAAGCAGGGTATGCCGGTGAGTTGCGATATGCGGTTGATGCGCAGACAGTCTTCGTAACTGGCAGCCATGGGCTTTTCGACATAGGCCGGTTTGCCTGCCCGCAGTGCCATGAGTGCATAGGTGGCGTGTGAGGAGGGTGGGGTAGCGATGTAGACGGCGTTGACTTTTGGGTCGGCGACGAGTGATTGGGCGTCGGTGTAGAATTGTGGAATGTTGTGCCGTCGGGCATAGGACTCGGCCTTGTCACGGTTTCGGCTCATGACGGCGACGACGGACGAGCCTTCGGTCTGCATGAAGGCTGGGCCGCTTTTCTTTTCGGTGACTTCACCGCAACCGATAAAACCCCATCGGACGGAGGAAAGTGTATTCATTTTTTCTGAATTTTCTGTGAAGAGATTGCAAAAGTAGGCAATTTTCGCTAACTTTGCAAATGATTTGAAACAAGAACCCTTTTAACTATCGTGTAAAAATGGGAGTACGGACAGAAGTGGGCAACGAACAACCGGATATGTCGCTGTTTCGTCATCGTGGGGTGGCACGTTGTCTGTCGGTTGCTGTAAGTTGGCTGACAGGGCATTTCGGACGATTGTTGTGGCTGACTTTGCCGGTGGCACTGCCGATGGTGATGGCCGTCGGCGGTGTGCTGTATGTGGGTAGCGATGCGTCGTGGTTTGAATATTCGACGACGGGTTGGTGGCTCATGGGCGGCTTGGCCGGTGTTGCTGTCGTGGCTTATGCTGCGTGGCTGTCGGTGGTCTACGATTTGGCAGAATGGCAGGAACGCGGTGCCGACTGGCAACGTCTGCGTTGGAAGCATGTGCTGAACGGACGTTGGGCTCGTCGGGCGTTGAAGATTTTGCTTGCGATAGTCATGGAATTGCTTGTTGTGGGTGTGTTCGTCGGACTGTACCATTTGGTCGGTCTTATTCCCATGCAGCAGGATGTGCCCGAGATGGTATTTGCCAAAGTGGCGGGCTATGTGGTGCTTGCCGTGTTGGCTGTGGGCGCGATGGTGCCGATGTGCCAATGTGTGCCGTCGGTGGCGTTGGGTTCTGAAAATAATGTATTTGAGCGGATGTGGCGTGGGTATGCGATGGGGTGGTGCAAGTGGGGCAAAGTGTTTGCGCTTGTCTTGCTTGCGGGCATCATCGTGACGTGCCTGTTGCTGATGACGGGTTCGCCTGCCATCATCATGTATTTTGCACGCCATGAAGCCGCAGTCAGTCTGTTGCAAGGCGATGCAGTCGCCCTTCCGTCGGGTTTCGCCGGATGGGCAGCAGTGCTGTTCGTCGTATCAGCATACGTGGCGTTGTTGCTGCACATGGTCAACCATTTGTCGCAAGTCTATCTGTATGGGTCGAACAAGGCTGATGCAGACGAGGCGCAGCGCAACAAGATACCGATGATGTGACACGTTGACAAAGGATTCGCAATCGAGAATATGCGCAAAAAGAAGACGCTCCCCTTGTTGGAGAATATTGAAATCACAGCCGTGGCTGCCGAAGGCAAGGCGTTGGCACGTGTCGACGACAAAGTGGTGTTTGTCCCTTATGTGGTGCCCGGTGATGTGGTCGACCTGCAGGTCAAACGCAAGAAGCATAGTTACATGGAGGCTGTGGCGGTGAAATTTCATCAGCGTTCGCCTCTGCGTGCCGAACCTTTTTGTCCGCATTACGGCGTGTGTGGCGGATGCAAATGGCAATGCTTGCAGTATGCCGAACAACTCAAAGCCAAGCAGCAGCAAGTTGTCGACAATCTGACGCGAATAGGCAAGGTGGAATTGCCGGAAATTTCGCCCATTCTGGGTAGCGTCCACACGCAAGCCTATCGCAACAAACTCGAATTCGGGTTCAGCGACAAACGTTGGCTGACTGAAGAAGAAGTGCGGCAGACGGACGTGCAGCATACGGAACGGAATGCCGTCGGCTTCCACATCGCAGGTGCATTCGATAAAATTCTTGACATCGACACGTGTTACCTGATGGACGATGTGAACAACCGCATCCGTAACGACATTCGCCAGTATGCGCTGCAACACGGACTGACGTTCTACAATCTGCGCGAGAACGTAGGATTGCTGCGCAGTATGATGTTGCGCAATTCCAATACCGGACAACTGATGCTACTTGTGCAGTTCCGCATAGAGAATGCAGAAGAACAGGCGCAAGCCATGTCGCTCATGCAGCATCTGGCAGATACGTTCCCCGAAATCACATCGTTGCTCTACGTCGACAATCACAAGTGCAACGACACCATTACCGACCAACCCATACACGTGTTCCGCGGCACCGACCACATCTTTGAAGAAATGGAAGGTTTACGCTTCAAAGTCGGCCCAAAGTCGTTCTACCAGACGAACACGGAGCAAGCCTACGAACTCTATAAAGTCGTGCGCGACTTCGCCTCGCTGACAGGCGAAGAACTCGTCTACGACCTCTATACCGGTACGGGCACCATTGCCAATTTCGTAGCCCGTCAGGCACGCCACGTCATCGGCATCGAGTATGTGCCTGAAGCCATCGAGGATGCACGCGTCAATGCGTCGCTCAATGGCATCGACAATATTCAGTTCTTTGCCGGCGACATGAAGGACATTCTTCAGCGCGATTTCATCGTTCAGCATGGTCGTCCTCATGTCATCATTACCGACCCTCCGCGTGCCGGAATGCACCAAGACGTCATCGACGCCATCCTGTTTGCCGACCCGCAACGCATCGTCTACGTCAGTTGCAATCCCGCTACGCAGGCACGCGACCTCCAGTTGCTCGATGCGCACTACCGCGTGATGCGCGTGCAGCCGGTCGATATGTTCCCTCACACGCAGCACGTCGAAAATGTCGTGTTATTAGAAAAACGATAACCATCCGATGAAGACAAGAAAAAGCCAGACTTCGCAAGACTACCGCAACCGCAGGTTAGCCAACCGCTACACGGATTACCACGTGAAGCAGCCATGTCAGTTGCTGGAATTTCTCATGACGGCCGTTCCCGGCACGTCGCGCACGAAGGCGAAGCAATTGCTTGCCCGAAAGATGGTCTACATCAACAACACCATTACCACCCATGCCCTGACTATGCTGCAGCCCGGGCAGGTGGTGCAGATAGCCGAGCGCGGAAATCTTCACGATTTGCGCAATCCGTATGTGCACATCGTCTATGAAGACAATTTCCTGCTCGTCGTCGAGAAAGCCGCAGGCATCCTCACCAACACGCTGACCGACCGTCGCGAAAATTCGCTGAAACGCATTCTCGACGAATACGTCAAACGGACAAATCCCTACATCAGCACCCACACCGTCCATCGGCTCGACCGCTACACGTCGGGTCTGCTCATCTTTGCCAAACGGCGCGACGTGCAGCAGATATTCACCGACAATTGGCACGACATCGTTACCGACCGCCGCTACATCGGTGTCGTACAGGGCGAAATGGAACACGACACCGGCACCGTCGACTCGTGGTTGAAAGACAACAAGACGTTCATGACCTATTCGTCGCCTTACGACAACGGCGGCAAACGTGCCATCACCCACTATCGCACGCTGCAGCGTGAAAACGATTGCTCACTCGTCGAATTCAAACTGGAAACAGGGCGGAAGAATCAAATCCGCGTCCACATGCAAGTCATCGGACACCCCATCGTCGGCGACCTCAAATATGGCAGCGACATCGACCCTATCAATCGTCTTTGCCTCCATGCCTACAAACTGCAGTTCATTCACCCCATCACCCACGAATTGCTGCAGTTCGAATCACCCATACCTCCGGCATTCTTATCCATTTGCAAGACCAATTAAACTCCATATACCCATGAGCGAACAAAAAGCCTTCAAGGTGTTCTCCGGCACCAAGTCTCGGTATCTTGCCGAACGCATCTGCCAACACCTCAACTGCCCACTCGGCAACATGATTATCACTCACTTCGCCGACGGCGAATTTGCAGTCAGTTTCGAGGAATCCATCCGCGGACTCGATGTATTCCTTGTGCAATCCACGTTCCCCAACAGCGACAATCTCATGGAACTGCTGCTCATGATTGATGCCGCCAAACGTGCCTCTGCCCGTAGCATCATCGCCGTATGTCCCTACTTCGGATGGGCACGCCAAGACCGCAAGGACAAGCCGCGCGTCAGCATCGGTGCCAAACTCGTGGCAGACATGCTTACCGTTGCCGGCATCGACCGCCTCATCACGATGGACCTCCATGCCGACCAGATACAAGGGTTCTTCGACGTTCCCGTTGACCACCTCTATGGTTCGCTTGTGCTCATCGAACACATCCGTGCGCTCAACCTCGACGACCTCGTCATTGCTACCCCCGATGTCGGCGGTTCCAAACGAGCAGCCCTCTACTCCAAGCGGCTCGGTGCACCTCTCGTGCTGTGCAACAAGACTCGCGAACGTGCCAACATCGTCAGCAGCATCCAAATCATCGGTGATGTGAAAGACAAGAACGTCATTCTCGTCGACGACATTGTCGACACTGCCGGTACCATGACCAAGGCCGCCGACGAAATGCTCAAGGCCGGAGCCCGCAGCGTCCGCGCCGTCGCCAGCCACTGCGTGATGAGCGACCCTGCCAGCGACCGCATTCAGCAGTCTGCACTCCAAGAAATCATCTTCACCGACTCCATTCCCTACGCGCAGAAATCGGCGAAAGTCAAGCAACTCTCCGTTGCCGAAATGTTTGCTCGCGCCATCCGCTGTGTGGAAAGCAACAGCAGCGTCAGCGAAGCCTTCGATTTCTAAACATGCCGTGGCGCAGTACGTATGCGCATGAACAATCACCCGCCGACAGAGCATTTTGCGTCCGTCGGCGGGTTTCTTTTTCAGCGTTTTTCCATGTATTCAAATGCACTCCGAAGAAGGGCTGAAAAAACACTGCAGTCTCGAGAAATTTTCATCGGAGTCTTTTTTTCTCCAAACTATAGTTTCGTGCATACGCA
>JAFLUS010000153.1:0-3497 GCA_022508685.1 Prevotellaceae bacterium
CATGCTCTTCGGGCTGATTTTCGGGTGTGCTTGGCAGTCTTTCGGGTTAAAATTTGTTATTCTGCACAAGTCTGCGTATCTTTGCAAGTTGAAAAAACGTATATAGATTATATAGGAAAATGGCAGAAAGAAAGGTACGCGTCCGCTTTGCGCCCAGTCCTACGGGACCGCTCCACATCGGGGGCGTGCGCACGGCGCTTTACAACTATTTGTTTGCACGGCAGCACGGCGGCGATTTCGTGTTCCGCATAGAGGATACGGATTCCGCACGTTTTGTGCCCGGTGCCGAGGAGTATATCATTGAGGCGTTCAAGTGGTTGGGCATCGCATTCGACGAAGGTGTCAGTTTCGGCGGGCAGTATGGCCCCTACCGGCAGAGCGAACGTCGCGATATATATAAGAAGTATGTGCAGCAGTTGCTCGACGACGGAAAGGCATACATCGCTTTCGACACGCCCGAGGAACTGGATGCGAAGCGCAGCGAGGTGGAAAATTTCCAGTACGATGCGACGACGCGCATGCAGATGCGCAATTCGCTGACGATGGACAAGGCGGAGGTGGAACGCCTCGTGGCCGAGGGTGCGCAGTATGTGGTGCGGTTCAAGATTGAGCCGGGTCGCGACGTGCACGTGGACGACCTCATCCGTGGCGACGTGAATATCAATTCGAGCATTCTCGACGACAAGGTGCTGTACAAGAGTGCCGACCAGTTGCCGACCTACCATTTGGCAAACATCGTCGACGACCACCTGATGGAAATCAGCCATGTCATCCGTGGCGAAGAGTGGCTGCCAAGTGCTCCGCTCCACGTGCTGCTGTACGAGGCGTTCGGGTGGACGGACACGATGCCGCGCTTTGCCCATTTGCCGCTGCTGCTGAAGCCGGTGGGCAACGGCAAGTTGTCGAAACGCGATGGCGACAAACTCGGCTTTCCGGTCTTTCCGCTTGAGTGGCACGACCCGCAGACGGGTGCCGTGTCGTCGGGCTATCGCGAACAGGGTTACCTGCCCGAAGCCGTCGTCAACTTCCTTGCGCTGCTGGGCTGGAACCCGGGCAACGACCAAGAGATGCTGTCGATGGATGAACTTGTACGATTGTTCGACCTTTCCAAATGTTCGAAGAGCGGTGCGCGTTTCGACTACGTGAAAGGCATTTGGTTCAACCACCAGTATCTGCTGCAAAAGCCTGCCGGCGAGTGGGTGCCCGAATTCGATGCGCTGTTGCGTCGGCAAGGCATCGAAAGTACGGCAGAGAAAGAAGCACAGGTCGTGGAAATGATGTGCCAGAAAGTCATTGAATATACCGACGGCGAAGGCAACAAGAAGAAGCGCAACGTCAGTTTCGTCAGCGACTTGTGGCCACTTTGCCGGTTCTTCTTCATCGCCCCCGACACGTATGACCGCGAAGACAAGTTCGTGCGGAAGAACTGGAAGGACACGACGGCACAGGAAATGGACGAACTCGTCGGCGTGCTGTCGGCGCTCGACGAAACGGAGTTCACCGTCGATGCACTGAAAGATATGGTGGAAGCATGGTGCGAGGCAACGGGACGGAAACCGTGGAACGCATGGCGCGTCTGCTTGGTGGGCACGGGACAGGGCCCCGACATGTATGAACTGGCAGCCTTCCTCGGAAAGGCGGAGACGCTGAAGCGAATGGAAGCAGCCATTGCCGCACTGAAATAATGTACAACCTCGTCCTCTATATCTACGCTTTCGGCGTCTGGGTGGCTTCCTTCTTCAACAAGAAAGTGAGGAAAATGGTCGTCGGACAACGCAAGACGTTTGATATTCTGCGCCGAAACATCGGCAAGACCGACCGCGTCGTGTGGTTCCATGCCGCATCGCTCGGCGAGTTTGAGCAAGGTCGTCCGCTCATGGAACGACTGCGACGCGAACGTCCGGAATTCAAGATTTTGCTCACGTTCTTCTCGCCTTCGGGCTACGAAGTGCGGAAAGATTACGACGGCGCCGACGTCGTCTGCTACTTGCCGTTGGACACGCCTTGTCGTGCCCACTATTTTCTGAAACTGGCACGTCCCGAAATCGGCATCTTCATCAAATATGAATTCTGGCAGAACTATCTGACGAAGGCACATCGTCGAGGCGTGCGCCTCTACAGCGTCAGCAGCATCTTCCGTCCGCAGCAGCACTTCTTCAAATGGTGGGGCAACTCCAAGCCCCTGCGGCAGTTCGACCACCTGTTCGTGCAGAACCAAGTGTCGGCAGACCTTCTGCGCAGTCGTGGCATCGACTGCGTGACGATAGTGGGCGATACGCGCTTCGACCGCGTGCTCGACATTCGCCATGCAGCACAAGACCTCCCACTCGTGCAGGAGTTTCAGCATGGCCGTCACGTGTTCATAGCCGGCAGCAGTTGGGAACCCGATGAAGAAATCTACATTCCCTACTTTGCCCAACACCGCGACTGGAAACTGATAATCGCACCGCACAAAATCGGGGAAACCCGACTGAAAAATCTCGAGAAGCAACTCGACGACAACGGATTCAGCCACATTCGCTACACGGCAGCCGGCGTCAGTCGGTCGGCATCCCTCTCGTTAGGTGGCGAAGCCGACGTGCTCATCGTCGACTGCTTCGGCAAATTGTCGTCCATCTATCGCTACGGCGATGTCGCCCTCGTTGGCGGCGGTTTCGGCGTCGGCATCCACAACGTGCCCGAAGCGGCAGTCTACGGCGTACCGGTGCTGTTCGGCCCCAACAACGACAAATTCCGCGAAGCGCAAGCGTTGCTGGCTTGTGGCGGCGCATTTGAATTTGTCGACAGCGAAAGTTTTGCAGCGCAGATGAACCGCTTCATCAGCGATGCCGACTATCTGCATGCTGCCGGCGAGAAGGCAGGCAAATACATCAGCAGCAATGCCGGTGCGTCGGACATTTGCTACCGCCACATTTTCAGCAATCTGCCGTAGTCTGTGCGTATATCGAAAAATCACTTTTTGTATAACTGAGGTTGATAACGTGCTGTAGAGATAAACACCTTGATTGATGAACGAATTTTATGAACTTGTCGACAATCTGCTGCAACAAGGCGATGCAGAACAAGCATTCAAATTGCTTTCGCAAGTAAGCGATTCGTCGGAACGCTATGCCGAATTGTTGGAACAAAGCCGCTCGGCACTGAGTCAGCAATATCTGGCGCAAATCCAACAGAGCATTATCGATGGCAATGTGGAGGCTGCGCAAATGCAGATTGAAGCACATCGTGCAAAACTTGGAAATACGCCTGTACTCGATGCACTGGCTGCATCGCTCGTTCCGCAACCTATTGTTATAGAAGAGCCTGCGCCACAACCTGTTATCGTTGAACCTACGCCGCAACCTGTAGTAGTAGAGCCTGCGCCACAACCTGTCGTAGAAGAACCTACACCCCAACCTGTTGTTGTAGAACCTGCGCCGCAATCCGATACGGAATCCGTAGTGCAGAAAGAAAAGAAGAAGTCAGGAACATTGTGGATATGGATATGTCTTGCAGCC
>JAFLUS010000153.1:3597-5567 GCA_022508685.1 Prevotellaceae bacterium
GGAACATTGTGGATATGGATATGTCTTGCAGCCCTTTTGTTGTTGGGTGGTGCGGCAGCCGCGTATTTCTTCATGAAACCCGCTGACGTTATCGAAAAAGACGAAGTGTGTGTGTATCCGGCAGAAGTTGTTGACAATGTAGTTGTGGACGAAAACACGAAGGAAAGTATCGATGACAACGCCATAGTTCCCGAACCCGATTCCGTGAAATCCGATGACGAAACGTCTGCTCCTCCCATAGAAATTGCAGAACCTGCACCTGTGAAAGAACCTGTGCAGCCGGCAGAAGATACGAAAATATATACGAATGTTGAACCCACATATCCGGGCGGTGTAATGGCGCTCGTCAATGCCGTCCGCAATCAAGTGCGTCCGCAAGGCGTTGTCGGTGACGTGAACGTGGAATTTGTCGTAGAAAAAGACGGTTCGGTCAGCCAAGTTAAGACTCTCAGCGGACTTTCGCCTGCAGCCGATCAAGAAGCCATTCGCGTTGTCAGCGGTTTGCGCATGACACCCGCTACGCACAACGGGAAACCGGTTCGTTCAAAATATTCGTTGCCCGTGCAATTCCGATAAATCACAGCGCAATATACAAAAGCCGCAAATCAGAACAGCATTTCTGGTTTGCGGCTTTTTCGCGTATGTTGGTGCTATGTCTTATGCCCTTTTCGGTTTCAAGTAGTTGTCGTATGCCAATTCAATGGTGAAAAGGAGCAGTGCGGCATAAATGGTCTGGTCAGCCAATTTGTCGAGGAATGTGGCAAAATCATTGCTGCTCGACAACGTAATGAGCATCATGAATGCCTTGGCTGCATAGGCACTTCCGAACAGGAGCGCCGGCACGCGGTGTGCAAAATCGCTGACGCGGAAGAATGCGTAGAACATGGTGAACGACAGGGCTGCTGCCGCAATGATAGCGAGGAACTTGAGGTCTTCGTAAGTCTTGTAGAACGTCCACGCATCGACAAAGATGAGGATGAGGTAGAAAATGAGCAATATGCCTCCGCCGGCAAAGAGGGCGATGCCGACGTTCGTACCTTCCTTCATGCGCTGTGCTGCCTGAGCATAAATGAGCGTCATGACGAGAAGGACAGCCGCAGCGCTGAAGAAACTGAAAATGCAAGTGACGGTGAGGTCATTGGAAAATGCATTGATGAGGAGTGCGAGGAACCATACGCCGATGCCTACGAAACCGAGCACGGTTTTATTCCATGCACCGATGCTTTGCCACATCGGCTTGCTCGGTTGCTGCGGATATACGTATCCCTGCTGATAGGGTTGTTGTCCATACGGCTGCTGCTGGTAGGGCTGCTGCGGTTGATAGGGTTGCTGATATTGCGGTTGCGGCTCACTGAACTGCGGTTGCGGTTCCACAAATTGCGGCTGTGGTGCAGGTTGCGGTTCGGGCTCCGGTTCCGGTGCAGGCGGTGGGCATAGCAGTGCCTGTTCCAGTTCGTCTATCTGCGCGTTCTGCCCCAGCATTGCGCGGTATTTGCTGATGAATTCCGTGCCCCGTGCCGTGTTTGCTTCGGCAATGGCTTGCTGAATCTGTCCGGTGAGGCTGTCGTGCAACTGCGTGCGACAAGCATGGTCGCGTTGTTGGTACTCGGCTGTGGTTTTGTCGACTACCTGCTGCAAAAGGTTGAATGCTTGTTCGGCCTTTCCCTGCTGCAAAAAATTGTCGACAATGTTGAGAATTTCGTTCATGTTCGTCGGTTTTTAGTAAAAATTTGAAAGGATTTGGGCAAATTTAAGGAGATTTTTGGAGAAAAGAAAAATAAAAGCGGCATTTTTTGTGCCGCAAATTCACTTTTGTGCATGCTGCGACCACTGCGTGCAAAGTGCGTGAGCATGGTGCACGTCTTTCACAGTAAAATCTTGCTTATCGCTAACGTTCTCTTTTTCTGCGATTTACAAACCGAAAAAATTCTGACGCATTACTGCATTTTGGCGTATGCATAAACGTTTTT
>JAFLUS010000154.1 GCA_022508685.1 Prevotellaceae bacterium
ATGCCGTGGAGGGAATGTCCGACGGCAATGTCGCGATGTCGGTCTTTTTGAATGACGTCGAGTAGGGGACCACGTTGGCAATGGCTGGTGTAGACGAGGCTGACAGTTTCATTCTCGCGAGCAATGGCTGTGTAGTATTGCTGAAAGACGGGAATGAAGGCTTCGATGAACTGGTTGCGTTGTGCGTAGATTTGTTCACCGGTTTGTGCCATCATGATTTCGAGTGCTTCGAGCGATTGTTGTTCATCGTCGTTGGCTATATGCCCTCGTTGGCTGATAGTGCGAAGGAGTGTGTTTCGCTGCAAAAGTGCTTTGTTGTACCGTGCAAGGATAGGAAGGTAGGTGGGGTGGCATTGTGCAATGACGCTGTCGATGAATTTTCTGCGTCCGTCGCTCCCGCCAAGAATAAGGGCGCTGTCGTTAGGGGAAACAATGATGAGAGGCAGTAAACCGATGTGGTCGGCCATGCGTTTGTAGGCTTTCTGTCCGCGTCGAAAGATTTTTTTCTGGTGCAAGCGCAGTCCGCAGCTGATTTCTTCACGGCTGCCGTCATCAAATTCGTAATCGCCTTGCAGCATCATGAATTGTTCGCCGTGGCGAATGTTGAGCGAATCAATGGCGTTGGTGGCACTTTTAGTGAAGGAAAGGAAATAGATAGCGTCGAGGATGTTGGTCTTTCCTTCGCCGTTGCAACCGATGAAACAGTTGATGTGTGGGGAAAAATTGAGTTGCGCGTCGGCTATGTTTTTATAATTGAGCAGGGAGAGATGATGAAGGTGCATTGGTGGGTGAAAATTTTTTGCAAAATTACAAAAAACTTCGGAAATGCTTTTTCTATTTACAAATTTCTTTCTAATTTTGCAGTCGGTAAATTTGGTTTGTCTGCGGCAATAGCTCAGTTGGTAGAGCATCGGCTTCCCAAGCCGAGGGTCACGGGTTCGAGTCCCGCTTGCCGCTCTGACTGATAACGTTTTGACCCGATGTTGTTGATGACGCTGACAATTGTGGCGGTACTCTTGACAGGGTATGTGCTGATGAGTACGATGCAGGTGAATCACTTGAATCGTGCTGCTGTTGCCATGTTCTGCGGTGTCATCGTTTGGGTGCTCTACGTGTTTCGTGGCACGGATTTTCTGCAACTGATGCATCCTGAAGAGTACCAGACGTATCTTGAGAATACGGAGACTCGAGGACTGACCATTGGCGATTTTGTTGCCAACAACGTGATGGTGAAGTACGTGGCTGAGGCTTGCTATGTCATTTTGTTCCTCATTGCTACCAATACCATTGTGGGTGTGATGAATAACAATGGTGTCTTCGATTCATTGGTATCATGGCTTCGGATGCATAGCAGCAAGTGGTTCTTGTGGGTACTTTCGTTGCTCACATTTGCCGTGTCAGCCAATGTCGACAACTTGACCGCTGCGGTGTTGATGCTGTCGATTATGAGTCGCATCGTGAATGGGCATCGTCAGAAGGTCATTTATTCTTGTGCCATATTGGTTGCTGCCAATTTAGGTGGTTCGTTCACCGTTATCGGCGACATGACGTCGATGATGTTGTGGGTACATAAGGTGGTAACACCTTCGGCATTCTCGGCAGGGGTGTTCTTGCCAGCATTTGCCACATTCTGCGTATTCAATCTGTTGCTTTCTACCATGCTCGTTGGCAAGGTGAATGTGGTATCCGTGCTTCATCGGTACAAAGGCGACGATTCTTTCTTGAGTTCATGGCAAAAGGCTGTCATGCTCGTTGTGGGGCTTGCAGGACTATGGTCCATTCCGACATTCAGTGCCGTTACGCATTTCCAACCATTCATCGGTGCGTTGTGCGTATTGGCGTTGATTTGGTTGTTGGAAGGTGTGTTTACGTTCCGGCAGAATGGCAATGTACTCTTTGTGAGTCAGGAACGGCTTCACAATACGGAATTTGTGGGCATACAGATTATTCTTTATTATTTAGGCATTGCGCTTGGTGTCGGTGCATTGAAAGAATGTGGAGCGTTAGATGCTGCCTGTCATTGGCTCACGCAGTATATTCATAATGTATATGTCTATGGCATTCTGACAGGATTTGTGTCGATGTTCATGGATAATGTTCCGTTTGTCATGGCGGGCATGAATATGTTTGATTTGAATTCTACGGCAGACACCGTGCTCAATGGTGCATATTGGCAAATGTTGGCATTTTGCAGCGCAGTCGGCGGCAGTATGCTTTATGCAGGCACGCTGGCAGGACATGCTGTCGTAGAAGTAGAAAGCATCGGTGCGTGGTGGTATGTGAAGCATATTTTCTGGCGTGTACTGATTGCATGGGGTGTCGGAATGTTGGTGTTCTGGGCAACGCATTAAGAAAGAACTTAAAACGAAGAAGCATGAAAATCAATTGCATAGGAATTCTTACGTCGGGTGGTGATTCTCCCGGCATGAATGCGGCTATCCGCGCTGTCACACGTGTCGGCATCGCCAAAGGATTTAAGGTCAAAGGCATCTATCGCGGATACGAAGGACTCATCAGTGGCGAAATCAAGGAACTTACGACCGAAAGCGTGAGCAATATCATTGCACGTGGCGGAACAATTCTGAAGAGTGCACGCAGCAAGACTTTCATGACAAAAGAAGGACGTGCGCAGGCATACGAAACCATGCAGAAGGAAGGCATTGATGCGTTGGTGGTGATTGGTGGCAATGGTTCGCTGACGGGTGCCCGCTATTTTGCACAAGAATTTAATGTGCCTTGCATCGGATTGCCCGGAACCATTGACAATGATTTGTACGGAACGGACTTGACTATTGGGTACGACACTACGCTCAATACCATTATGGAATGTGTGGATAAGATACGCGATACGGCCAATTCACACGAACGCATCTTCTTCGTCGAAGTCATGGGACGCGATGCCGGCTTTTTGGCACAGAATAGCGCGATTGCCAGTGGAGCGGAAGCAGCCATTATTCCCGAAGATTCCACCGATGCCGACCAGTTGGAGCAGTTTATCGGACGTGGTATCCGCAAAAGCAAAAATTCGAGTATTGTCATTGTGAGCGAAAGCCCCAAGTGTGGTGCGATGTTCTATGCCGACCGCGTGAAGAAAGAATATCCGCAATATGATGTGCGTGTATCTATTCTCGGTCACCTTCAGCGTGGCGGTTCTCCGTCGGCACGCGACCGTATTCTTGCCACACGGCTCGGTTCAGGTGCCATTGATGCCATTTTGGACGGACAACGCAATGTGATGATTGGTGTGCGCAATGACCAAGTGATTTATATACCCTTTGATGATGCTATCCGTTCCGATAAACCGATGGATAAAAACCTCATCAAAGTGCTCGATACGCTATCTATATAATATGTAGAGTGCTATCGGTGAGTAAGTTTTAAGACGGCAGTTTTGCACATTCAACATTTTTTCCTAACTTTGCAACCGCAAACAGTAGACCGCGCAGCGTGCGGACGTGCAATGTGCGGAATATGAAATCAACTATTATCGTTTTTAATTCTCAATTATTCATGGACGACTATCCGGCGAATAGTTTCAGTGACTTGACGGTATAGGATGAAGTTCTCAAATGTTCTGAAATCCTTGCTCGTTTTCTGCATTCTATTCATTTAGCAAAGATTCAGAACAATATGCGTACATTCTGGAATACGACGAAAGGCATCAAGCCTATTGACGCTTGGCAACCCCATTGCTGGGTGCAAGTGACTTGTCCTGTGGAGGACGATGTGGACTATTTGGTGAATGAACTTCACATGCCCGACTATTTTCTTTCCGACGTTGCCGATACCGACGAGCGTGCCCGTTATGATATGGATGAAGGATGGTTGATGGTCATTTTGCGCATCCCTCATCTGAAGAGCGTCAATTCGCGCACCCCATATACCACGATTCCGCTTGGTGTGGTGATTAAGAAAGACATCATCATTACGATTTGCAATCAGGAAACGCGCATGATGCTTGATTTCATCAATCATCAACAACGTCGTGCCGAAGGTTTCAGCGATGCTGCCGACCTCGTCTTCCGTTTGTTCCTTTCTGCGTCGGTGTGGTATCTGAAATATCTGAAGCAGGTGAATGGATTGATAGAGAAGGCTAAACGCAACATTGAAGGACAAATCGACAACAAAGACCTTGTCAGTCTTTCTCGCTTGCAGGATAGTTTGACATATTTTGCAACCTCTATTCGTGGTAACGAAACGCTGCTTTCCAAATTGAAGTTCCGTCTGCCTGTTGACGAACTGGATGCAGAATTGATTGAAGATGTGAATATTGAGATGAATCAGGCACGCGAAACGACTGCAATCTATATCAACATCCTCAGTGCAACGATGGACACGTATGCCAACGTCATCAACAACAACATGAACCGTGTGATGCGTCTGCTTACGTCGCTGAACATGATTATCATGTTTCCGACCCTCATTGCCTCGCTGTTCGGCATGAACCTCATCAATGGTATGGAAAGTTGGACACTTGGTTTTCCCATAGCCATCGTGCTGTCAGCCATCACCACCATTGTTTCGTGGCTGTGGTTCAGAAAGCGACAATGGCTGTAACCACTTCAGAACTTATCTCATTATGATTTTCTATTTTTCCGGCGTTGGCAATTCGCGTTGGGTTGCCCAGAAGATTGCGATGGAGTTGGGCGATGATACGCTGCATTTCATTCCCGATGCCATGCTCCGTCCTCAACATTACGAACTGCGACCCGACGAACCGCTCGGATTTGTGTTTCCATGTTATGGGTGGGGAGTCCCCATGTTCGTTGAGCGTTTCATAGAACGTCTTGATATCAGTAACGTTGGTTACCTGTATTTTGTAACGACGTGTGGCGATGATACAGGACAAACGGAAGAACTTTTCTGCAAGGCCGTAGCACGCAGAGGGTGGACGTGCAGCATGGGCTATGCCATTCAGATGCCCGAAAGTTATATTTGTCTGCCCGGATTCAAACTTGATACACCGGTAAAGCAACAGCGTAAATATAGTATTGCTGAGTTACGTATTCGGCAGATTGTCCGCCTTGTTCAAGCCCGCTCCAGTCAGTTCAACACCATTCCGGGACCGTTGAAATGGGCAAAGAGCCATATCGTCCGTCCGTTTTTCAATCGTTATCTCATTACTTCACGTCCGTTTACTGCCTCTTCTGCCTGCATTTCATGCGGTGCGTGCGAAAAACATTGTCCTTTCCATTGCATTGAAATGAAAAATACGCCTTCTGCTGATGGAAAAGCCATGCGTCCTCACTGGCGTCGCCACAAGTGTGAACTCTGCCTCCGCTGCTATCATTCTTGCCCCGTCAATGCCATTCAGTGGACGTTCCTCACGCACGGAAAGGGTCAGTATCTATGCACATTGAAGAGTGAAACACATTGATGAGGGATATGCCGAAGCAAGAAGATTCATACCAACAGTTTGTGCGCCATATCGACCGTGACAACAATATGAGTCTGGTGCGCTACCTTCTTGCGATTGGTGTGATGATTGCCCATTTTAATATCTTGTGTGGTGCAGATATATCATGGTTTGTTACGTCCTACGAGGTAGTCTGTGGC
>JAFLUS010000155.1 GCA_022508685.1 Prevotellaceae bacterium
ATGTCGCTGAAGTTCGACGTCGCCTACGGCGGAATTTCCGGCGATGCGTGGTTGCAGGACAACAAGTTTCCGGCCAATCCGGAGACGCAGTGGAAGTTCAGCAAGTCGGTCGTCGACATCGGTTGCCAATACGAAATCTCCTTCTGGGGATACGGCATGGGCACAGGCTACAAAGGCAGTCGGCGGTTGGTGCCCTACATTCAGTTGGGACTCGGCGCGACGGTCTGCGGAAACGTGTTCACGGCGAACATCCCGCTGGGATTTGGCGTGAAATATAAACTGAAAGAGCGGTGGAACGTGGGCATGGACTGGAGCATGCGGTTCAGTTTCAGCGATGAACTTGACGGAATTCCCGACCCCTACAGCATACAGGGCGGAATGCTGAAAAACAAGGATTCGTATGGGCTGACGATGTTCTACATCTCCTACGACCTCTGCCCGAAATATCGAAAATGCAATAACGAATAGAGAGACCATGTATATAGAACAGATAGACAAGAACCGCATCCCTCGCCACATTGCCATCATCATGGACGGGAATGGGCGTTGGGCACAGTCGCGTGGCATGGAACGCACACGCGGACATCAGGCCGGCGCACAGAACGTGCACGACGTCATGGCTACGGCCGTCAAACTGGGTGTGGAATATCTGACGCTATACACGTTCTCTACGGAAAACTGGAACCGTCCGGTCGACGAAGTGTCTACGCTGATGGCGTTGCTCATGGAGCACCTCAAGGAGGACTTGTTTATGAAGCACAACGCCCGCTTCCGTGTCATCGGCGACATTCAGCGCCTCCCAGCCAACGTGGTCGCAGCCATCCGTGAATTGGAAGAGTGCACGAAGGACAACACGGCAACCTGCATGGTGCTGGCGCTGAGTTACTCTTCGCGCTGGGAACTGACGGCAGCCATGCGGCAAATGGCATCCGAGGTGGAAGCCGGCACGCTCCGCGCTGCCGACATCGACGAGGCTGTCGTCGGGCAACATCTCGCCACGGCCTTCATGCCCGACCCCGACTTGCTCATCCGCACGGGCGGAGAGCAGCGGCTGAGCAACTATCTGCTGTGGCAATGCGCCTATTCCGAATTCTACTTCACCGACACGTTCTGGCCCGATTTCTCCGAAGACGAAATGTGCAAGGCCATCTGCGACTATCAGGGACGTCAGCGCAGGTTTGGCAAAACCGGCGAACAGGTGCAGCAGTCTGGCGGCGAAGGGAAGACGGCGGAAGCAGCCAACACATAACTACGAATAACAGGCATAGATAATGAATAATACCAAACGCATATTTCTTGTTTGCAGCATGATGGTGCTGGCGCTGTCGGGACTGTTTGCGCAAGAAGAAAATTCATCGTCCAAACCGACCATCGTGTATGGGCAAAATCCGCGCCGTATGCCGATTGGCGGTATCACGGTGGAAGGAGTAGACAACTACGAGGACTATTTGCTGATAGGCATTTCGGGTCTGTCCGTCGGAGAATACGTTGCAGTTCCGGGCGACGAAATCACGGCTGCCGTGAAGCGGTATTGGAAGCATGGATTGTTTTCGAACGTGCGTATCGAAGCCGACAAAATTCAGAACGACAGCATCTATCTGAAGATTATCCTGTCGACCCGTCCCCGCGTTTCGCAAGTCAACATCAATGGTGTGAAGAAGAGCGAACGCGACGATTTGGAGCAGAAAATGGGACTCTCCAAAGGCATGCAAATCACGCCGAACATGGTGGACAAGGCAAAGATTAT
Organism: Prevotellaceae bacterium; assembly: GCA_022508685.1. Lineage (GTDB taxonomy): Bacteria > Bacteroidota > Bacteroidia > Bacteroidales > Bacteroidaceae > UBA3839. The sequence goes on from JAFLUS010000155.1 coordinate 1,748, forward strand.
CGCCAAGAACTACTTTGAAGGAAAGGGTTTCAAGAATGCCGAAATCGAAATCCTGCAGCGCGACGACCTGTCGCAACCCGGGCAGTTGATACTCGACGTCGATGTGGACAAGAAGGAGAAAGTACGCATCAATCACATCTACATTACGGGTAACGACCACATCAAGCGCAAGAAATTCGTCGGCGGGTTCTTCGGCGGAGGTTTGCTGAAAAAGACCAACGAAAAAGGCTTCAAGAGTTTCTTCAAGACCAAGAAGTTCATCGACGAGAAATATGCGGAGGACAAAGACCGCGTCATTGACAAGTACAACGAACTGGGTTACCGCGACGCGCAAATCGCCTCGGACAGCATCGTCAGCGTGGGCGACAATCTGGTCGACATCTACCTCAACATCGACGAAGGTCAGCGCTACTACGTGCGCGACATCAGTTGGGTGGGCAACACGATTTACAACACTTCCGCCCTGTCGCAAATCCTCAACATGCAGAAAGGCGATGTCTACAACCAGAAGCACATCCAAGAACGACTGAAGAGCGACGAAGACGCCGTCAGCAACTACTATTTCAACCAAGGCTACGTGTTCAACCGCGTCGACCCCGTTGAAATCAAGTCCGACGGCGACTCCATCGACCTCGAAATCCGCATCTTCGAAGGTACGCAGGCGTCTATCGACAAAATCAACATCTACGGAAACACCCGCGTCTACGAAGACGTCATCCGCCGTGAGTTGAAACTGAAACCCGGCGACCTCTTCTCCATGGATGCCTTCAAGATGAGTTATCAGGAAATCGGTCAGATGGGACATTTCGACCCCGAGCAAATCAAGTTTGAACCTGTGCCCAACCAAGAAACCGGCATGGTCGACCTGAACCTCGGACTCACGCCCAAGCCAAGCGACCAAGTGGAATTGTCGTTAGGATGGGGCTACACCGGTGTCATTCTGAAGGCCGGACTGAAATTCACCAACTTCTCCATGCGCAACCTCTTCGGCAAGAACAAGATGCGCCGAGGCATCCTGCCGCAGGGCGAAGGCCAGCAGTTCGAAATCAGCGGTTCGACCAATGGTAGTTACTACCAATCCTACAGCGTCTCCTTCTTCGACCCGTGGTTCGGCGGAAAACGACCCAATTCGTTCTCCATTTCCGGCTACTATTCGCGCTACACCGACATCAACTCGCGCTACTACAACAATGCCTACATGAACAGTTACATGTCCATGCTCTACGGCTACGGAAACTACAACAACTCCTACTACAACAACTATAGTTCCTACTACGACCCCGACAAGTACCTGCAAGTCTACGGCGTGTCCGTAGGATGGGGAAAGCGCCTCAACTGGCCCGACAACAACTTCAGCCTCTCGGCAACGTTGGCATACACGCGCTATTCGTTGAAAGACTGGGAATACTTCCTCATCACCGACGGCGCCTGCAACAACATCAACCTCACGTTGCAACTGTCGCGCATCTCCATCGACAACCCCATCTATCCCCGTCGCGGTTCGCAGTTGGCACTCTCCGTGTCGTTCACGCCGCCCTACTCGTTGTTCGACAACCTCGACTACACCGAACTCTCGGCACACACCGGCTACGGCGACGCCGACCGCATGCGCAACCTGCAGAAAATCTACCGCTGGATTGAATACCACAAATGGAAATTCACCTCCAAGTTCTACACGCCCCTCTCCAGCGCCAGCAAGTGCTTCGTGCTCATGACACGCTTCGACATGGGTATCTTGGGACACTACAACAGCCACAAGAAATCGCCCTTCGAAACCTTCTACGTCGGCGGCGACGGCATGTCGGGCTACTCCTCCAGTTACTACAGCGAGACCATTGCCCTGCGCGGTTACGAAAACGGCGCATTCACCCCCGGCAACTACTACGGATATGCCTACACCCGTCTCGGCGTCGAACTGCGCTATCCCTTCATGCTCTCCGGAGCCACCAACATCTACGGACTCGCCTTTGCCGAAGGCGGTAACGCATGGACGGACGCCAAGAAAATCAACCCCTTCGACATGAAACGCTCAGTCGGCGTCGGCGTCCGCATCACCCTCCCGATGGTCGGCATGATGGGTATCGACTGGGCATACGGATTTGACAAAGTATTCGGTTCCAAGAACGACGCCGGAAGCCAGTTCCACTTCGTGCTCGGACAAGAATTCTGATAAAGGCACTCAAACAGACAACTAAACACTCAGACCCTATGAAGAAAATCCTCATCACCCTTGCGCTGCTCGCCACAACCTGCCTCGCAGCCCAAGCCCAGAAGTTCGCCCTCGTCGACATGGAGTACATCCTCAAGAACGTACCCGCCTACGAACGCGCCAACGAGCAACTCAACCAAGTCTCCAAGAAATGGGAAAGCGAAATCGACGCCATCCTCAAGGACGTCGAAGCCCAATACAAGAAATACCAATCCGAATCCGTCTTCCTCAGCGATGCACAGAAAACCAAAGCCGAAGAAGAAATCATGCAAAAGGAAAAGCAAGCCAGCGACCTCAAGAAGAAATACTTCGGCAGCGAAGGCGAACTCTTCAAGAAACGCCAAAGCCTCATGACGCCCATACAGGACGAAATCTACAACGCCGTCAAGGACATCTGCGACCAACGCGGCTACCAACTCGTCATCGACCGCGCCAGTGGCGGCAACATCATCTACGCCTCACCCAAAATCGACATCAGCGACGAAGTCCTCATGAAACTCGGCTACGCCCGCTGACCCCAATCCGAAAACAATCAAAACATTAAAAAACCAATACAAATCAACAATGAAGAAACTCATTCTCACCCTCCTCGTGGCACTGCCCATGAGCGTATTTGCGCAGAAATTCGCGCATTTCAATTCCGCAGAGATTATCCAAGCCATGCCCGAGTACACTGCAGCACAAACCGAAATGCAGAACCAAGGCAAGCAGTACGAAGAAGAACTCAAGCGCATGCAAGACGAACTCCGCACCAAGGCAGAAGAATATCAGAAGAACGAAGCCACCATGGTTGACGCCGTCAAGCAACGCCGCATGCAGGAACTGGAAGACCTCAACCAACGCCTCGAGCAATACTACCAGACCAGCCAGCAGGAACTCCAGAAACTGCAGCAGACCAAACTGGCAGAAATCACCGAGAAAGTACAGAAAGCCGTGAAGGAAGTCGGCGTCGCAGGCGGCTACGTCTACATCATGGACGTCACCGCAGGCATCCCCTACATCTCCGACACACTCTCCACCGACGTCACCTCGCAAGTCAAGACCAAACTCGGTTTGAAATAAACCCCTTCATTGCGCGACCTCACACGTCGGCAACATTTCAACCACACAGCGCGTCGCACCCATCGTGCCGACGCGCTTTTTCATTCACAACCATACACCCATTCACCCCTACAACCCCATTTCACCACCATGAGCGACGGAAACTTCAATCGTGCCCTCCTGCCCAAGAACGAACTCTCCGCAGGCATCCGTGCCGGAAAAGCCCAAATGCGCACCCGCGCCGAGCAAGCCCTCACCACCCTCATCGACGAATTCTTCCCAACCCTCGACCCCGCCACCCGCACCGCCCTCCACGACCGCTTCCTCCAACTCCTCCGCAGCGTGTAGCAGCATCCATCCATGCCGTTCGGCTCCCGTTGCCCTTTCGGTAAATCGTTCGGCAGTTAGTTGCGAATTTCGCAACTAACTGCCGAACAATCTATATGCAATGTAAGTTTCTGATTCACAACATCCTGTGCTATATTTCACTTTTATGCAATTTGGAGTGCACTCTAAATTGAACTGAAGTGCACTCCAAATT
>JAFLUS010000156.1 GCA_022508685.1 Prevotellaceae bacterium
TATGCGACGGCATTGTCCTAAAAAATGTGAATTGTGGCAGAAAAAGGGATTCTCTGCGCCACGATGTGGAGTTTTTTTCGTACCTTTGCACGATAAAATGTATATATACGACAAGGAATGAGACAATTAAAGATTCAGAAGAGTATCACGAACCGCGAAAGCGCGTCGCTTGATAAGTATCTGCAAGAAATCGGTCGCGAAGAACTGATTACCGTGGAAGAAGAGGTGGAACTTGCCGGACGCATCCGTAAGGGTGACCGGAAGGCGTTGGAGAAACTGACCAAGGCCAACCTGCGTTTCGTGGTATCGGTGGCGAAGCAGTATCAGAATCAGGGTCTGAGTCTGCCCGACCTCATCAACGAGGGCAATCTCGGACTGATTAAGGCTGCCGAGAAATTCGACGAGACGCGCGGTTTCAAGTTCATCAGTTATGCCGTGTGGTGGATACGTCAGAGCATTCTGCAGGCATTGGCTGAGCAGTCGCGCATCGTGCGTCTGCCGCTCAATCAGGTGGGTTCGCTCAACAAAATCAGCAAGGCGTTGTCGAAGTTTGAACAGGAGAACGAACGCCGTCCGAGTGCCGACGAGATTGCCGACCAGTTGGGGTTGCCTGTTGATAAAATCAGCGATACGCTCAAGGTGCAGGGTCGCCACATCAGTGTGGATGCTCCGTTTGTGGACGGCGAGGACAACTCGCTGCTCGACGTGCTGGTGAACGACGACAGCCCGATGGCTGACCGCTCGCTGGTGAACGAGTCGCTGTCGAAGGAAATCGACCGTGCGCTCGACCAACTCACGCCGCGTGAGAAGGATATCGTGCGGATGTTCTTCGGAATTGGTGAACAGGAGAAGACGCTGGAGGAAATCGGCGACCGCTTCAACCTTACGCGCGAGCGCGTGCGTCAGATTAAGGAAAAGGCAATCCGACGTCTGCGCGTCAGTGCCAAGAGCAAACTTCTGAAAAGTTATTTGGGATGAGAACCGCGCTCCGAACGATGCAACGATGCGTGCTGATGCTCGTGCTGCTGTGGCTGCCTGCGTTGGTGTCGGCACAGCAGCAAGTGGCTAAGCCTGCCGGCGAGGCTGCACCCAAACCGCTGACCAAGCAGCAACTGCGGGAGCAGAAGCAAGCCAAGAAGAAGTTGGCGGCAAACGAAAGGCAGAATGCCAAGGCGCGGACGTATATGGAGAAGCATCCGCCAAAGGAGACGGATGTGGTCTACTTGTTCGGCGTAGGGATGAATTTCAACGATTCGACCATATACGTCACCGACATTCTGCCGGTCAACTACATGAAACTGACGAAGCGGACGAAGTTCTTGCCTTATCGTGCCGAATTTAGTCTGCAATTCAAGGAATATCTGGAGGGTACGCTCGGACTGAAGTACGAAACTACGTCGGTGTTCTTCGCCACGAAGCGCAAGACGGCTGCGAAACGCTATTACAAACTGAAGAAACGTTATCTCGACGAGGGCGATGCCCAAATCGTGGTGGTGGATGCGCAGCAATTCCAATTCAAAAAGCCTGAAATAGACAATGTTGCCATTTAAGCGACACGCTGTTTTGTATTTGCTTGCCGTCGTGCTGCTCACGATGCTGTCGGCATGTCACGACGACAACGACTTCCCGAACGACCCGAACGACGGCGGAGAAGTGGCAGACATGACGGTGGCGCGAACGGTGCTGGTGTATATGGTGGCAGAAAATTCGCTGTCGTCTTTCGGTGCATCGGACATCAACGAAATGCTTGCGGCAAAGTCGTCGCTGACACCAAACGACCGCTTGGTGATTTATTGCGACGGACTGAAAGACCCGTGGCTGTTCGTCGTGACGAAAAAGACGAAAGCCCAGTCTTATTTGGACATATCGCCCATCAGCATCTTTTCGGGCGAACGCAACTCGGCGTCTGCCGAAACGTTTGACGACGTGCTGTCCTACGTGACGACGCACTATGCTGCCGACGAATATGGATTGGTGATGTGGTCGCACGCTTCGGGTTGGATTCCGTCGACTTACGCAGGCGATGCTGCAGCCGCTCCCCGTCGGTCGTTCGGCATTGACAACGGACAGAACACGACGAGCAACACCGGCAATCAGATGGACATTGCAGACATGGCTGCCGTGCTGCGTCGCTATCCCAAAATGGAATTTATCTTGTTCGACTGCTGCTTCATGCAATGCGTGGAAGTGGCATACGAACTGAAAGACTGCGCGAAGTATCTGATTGCTTCGCCCGCAGAAATTCCGGGGCCCGGTGCACCCTACACACAGGTGGTTCCGCCGATGTTTGCCGACGTGCTGAACCCTGCCGATATTGCCCAAGCCTATTTCCGATACTATGAAAATGATGCGTATGGGTCGCTGCTGTCGGTGGTCGATTGCTCACAGATGGAGGCGTTTGCCGCCTATATGCACGACGTGGTGCAGGAGCACAGGCTGCAGTTGTTGGGAATGGACTATACGGAGGTGCTTGACTATTATCGCTACGACTTGCGAGGAAATACGGCAAGTTTTACAGACTATTACGATATGCAGGGACTGATGCAGCACGTGCTTTCCGACGAGCAGTTTGCCGAATGGAAAGAGGCGTGTGCACAGGTGTTGCCGACACAACTCCATACGCCGTACTGGTACAGCAACGTGCCGCTGTCGGGACGCACCTACATGGTGGACGACGAGCAATACTGCGGAATGTCGATGTTCGTGCCGTTGGCAAAGTACGACTCCAATTCGTATCGTTTCAACGACGGCTACCGCAAGACGTCATGGGCACAGCGCGTGTGGTATGACGCGGAGGATGACGTGATAGAATAGGAAGATGAAGAAGCAATATAAAGTAGGCAGACTGCCGTATCGCGTGATATTTGCCGAAGGCGGTCGGAACGACGAACGGCTCATCCGCTCGTCAGCACCCTTCGAGGTCGCAGTCGATGAAACGGAAGCGATGCTGTTTGAACTTCATGTTGACGACACGTTCCGTCCGGCACATACCGGTGCGGAAATCGGACAATTCGACTGCGGAGGCAGCAATCATGGTGTGTATCGTCAGGACGACGGAACGTATCAGATTCGTATTTCCGACGTACAGGGTCGCCAGTGTTGCCTGCTCGAAACCACAGCCGATTTCTCCGCAGGACATTGCGCCCTGAACGGCAACGACGATATGCGCACCTTCGGACTCAACAACGCACTGATGATGATGTATGCCTTTGCCGCTGCCGACCGCGGAACGTTGCTGATGCATGCTTCCGTCGTTCGTGAACAAGGAGTTGGCTATTTGTTCCTCGGTGTGAGCGGAACGGGAAAGAGCACGCATACCTCGAACTGGCTGCGCTACATTCCCGCGACCGACCTGATGAACGACGATAATCCCGTCGTGCGCGTCATCGACAACGAAGTCGTCGTCTTCGGTTCGCCGTGGAGCGGAAAGACGCCTTGCTATCGCAACATCGAAGCCCCCGTCGGTGCATTCGTGCAACTGCGGCAAGCCCCGCATAACCGCATCCGTCGGCAGACGGTGGTCGAAGCCTTCTCGTCGTTGCTCCCCAGTTGTTCCGTCATGAAATGGGATGCCCGCGTCTATCGCGGCATTTGCGACACCGTGACCCACGTCATGGAAGCCGTTCCTACCTATTTCTTGGAGAACTTGCCCGACGAAGCCGCCGTGCGTTTGTCCTACGAAACCATTCGAGTGAAGGCATGAAAGTCGTACAATTGGCTAATGCGGAATTTTTGCCTCACGTCTGCGAACTGGTGCGTGCAGGGCACACCGTTTCCATCCGCGCCAAAGGCAACAGCATGCGTCCGTTCTTGGAAAGCGGTCGCGATGTCGCCTTCCTCTCGGCAAGCACGTCCTACAAGGTGCACGACGTCGTGTTGGCAGAGATAGCGCAAGGCCACTATGTGCTGCATCGCATCGACCGCATCGTGTTGCCCGACGGCACACGGACGAAGGCCGCCACCACCGACCCTGATGCGGCAGTGACGCTACGTGGCGATGGCAATGTGCGTGGTACGGAACAATGCCGGCTGAAGGACATCCGTGCCGTTGCCCGACAATTTGAACGGAACGGAAAAATGTGGCAAACGGACACCCGCTTCTGGTGGTGCTATTCCCGCCTGTGGCGCATCTGCCTTCCCGTCCGCCGCTATCTGCTTGCCGCCTATCGTTTGCTGTGGCGAGGCGAACTGCCGCAGCGTTTCAGAAGAAATAAAAACAAGAAATAACATGAAAATCAAGCAAGGATTTGAACTTCGCAACATCTGTGGCGAAAACATCATCATCGCACATGGTGTGGAAAACATCGACTTTACGAAAGTCATCAGTCTGAACGAATCGGCAGCCGACGTGTGGAATGCTGTCGTTGACAAGGATTTCACGTTGGACGACATGGTCGCAGCCATTATGGAAAACTACGACATTGATGCCGACACTGCCCATGCCGACTGCGAAACGCTGTTGGCCGACTGGCGCAAGGTCGGTTTTATCGCAGATTGAAATCATCAACACGATTTTTCTCACCAACACTCTCCGAACAATGAAAAAGTATATTCTGACAGCAGCATTTTCACTCATGGCAACGACAATTTTTGCACAACCGAAAGTGTTTTTCACCAGTGAAATCACACCCGAAGCATTGGTGAAAATCTATAAGGCACTCGGCAAGGAAGCACACGGCAGAGTGGCAGTCAAAATCTCCACCGGTGAGGACGGCGGGCACAATTATCTGAAACCCGAACTCATCAAAGACCTTGTCGACGAAGTCTGCGGCACGATTGTGGAATGCAACACCGCCTATGGCGGCAGTCGCAGCACCTCTGCAGCCCATTGGGAAACCATCCGCAAGCACGGCTTTCTCGACATCGCTCCGGTCGACATCATGGATGAATACGACGAAATCCGCATTCCGGTGAAGGACAAGAAGCACCTCAAATACGACATCGTAGGCGGCCACCTCGCCAACTACGACTTCATGGTCAATCTCGCCCACTTCAAAGGCCATGCCATGGGCGGCTTTGGCGGTGTGATGAAAAACGCCAGCATCGGTTGCGCATCTGCCGACGGCAAAGGCTACATCCACTCGGCAGGCAAGGTGCAAAGTGCCCGTGAATGTTGGCAGAACCTGCCCGCACAAGACTATTTCCTCGAAGCAATGGCTGCCACGGCACAAGCCATTCACGACTACTTCGACGGCAACGTCGTGTACATCAACGTCATGAACAACATGTCCGTCGATTGCGACTGCGATGCCCATCCTGCCGAACCGAAACTGAAAGACATCGGCATTTTGGCAAGTCTCGACCCCGTAGCCGTCGACCAAGCCTGCCTTGACCTCGTCTTCAATCATAAGTCTGCTCCGGGCGACGACGAACAGCCGCTCATCGAACGCATCAACCGCCAGCACGGCACCTACATCACGGACTATGCCGAACAAATCGGTTTGGGCTCAAAGAAGTATAAATTCGTCAATCTCGACAAGAAATAATAGGCATACGTTATGAATTTGAAGCACTTGT
>JAFLUS010000157.1 GCA_022508685.1 Prevotellaceae bacterium
TGGCTTCACGCGCACGCGCGCGTTCCTTTATATATGTCTTTCCGCTATCGTTCCAAACGATTTTGAACGACGGCTTGCTGCTTTTGTTGTATGTGGCTGCGACGGGTGTTGCCTGTGAGCGTGGCGTTGCTGCTGTTGTAGGCTTCGAGCATGAGGTCGTCGATGTCGGCATGGAGGTTCAGCACTGCCGACTCTGTGAGGATGACGTCAGCGCGTGCCGTTGTCAGTTGTGCCGTGCACTGCGCGTTTGCCGTCAGGTCGAGGGTGGCGTGAACGGCGGCTGCAACGTTGGCTTCCACCTTGCTGTCGCTGTTCTGAATGACGGTGGCTTCGTCGCATGCCACATGAGCAAACTGCGCCGTGCTGTTGGCTTGCCCTTCATAACGGAAAGTTTGGCAGACGATGCTGTCGAACGCAAGCGTGCCGCCGCCCATTCCGCCCATGTGGAGGTCGGTGGTGCGGAGCGTGCCGATGCTGCGCACGTTGCCCGTGCCGATGTTTGCCAGCATGTGGAACTCGGGGCAGGAAATGTGGAGCGTAATGTCGGCAGTGGTGGCAAACTGGTTGGTCGATGTCATGCGCTCCATGGGCAGACTGACCGTCAGAATACCGCCGTCGACGTCATACTGGATGTGGCTGATGAGGGCAGCGTCGCCTGTGGCTTGCAACGCGCATGGCCCTTCGCTCAGTTCAATGTTCATGCTGCCGATATTGGTAACGCTGTGAAACTCGTTGATGAGTGGCAGATGCTTCGTCGTGCTCTCGCGCTGTGTGCCGGCGTCCGTGGTCGGCGGTGTGGATGGTTGTTTGGATTGGCAGGACAGGAGTGTCGTGGCGATGAGCAGGACGAGGTACAGGAATGTGTTCGGTTTCATGGGTTATCCAATTTTTTGCGAAGGTACGAATAAATGTCGAAATGGCGACGGGATTGACGAAAAACTCCATCGGAAGCGCGTGTTTTTTGCCCATTCACTTTACACTTTTCACATTTCTTTGTATCTTTGCGAACAGAATAATCTAAAACAGCAAGACTATGGCCATACAGAATAACTATGTAGCCGTTTCCTACAAATTGTATGTGAAAGACGAGGACGACGAGCAGGAAGCGCTCGTTGAACAATGCGACAGCGTGCATCCGTTCCAGTTCATCAGCAACTTGCAAGTGGTGCTGCCGGCATTCGAGCAGCAAGTGGTGGGACTGAAACGCGGCGAGAAGTTCGACTTCGTCATTCCGTGCAACGATGCCTACGGCGAATTCCAAGACGAACTGATGTTCGACGTACCGCGTTCGGTGTTTGAACTCGACGGACGTTTCGACAAGGAACGCATCTTCGAAGGCAACATCATCCCGCTGCAGGGCGAGGACGGACAACGATTTAACGCCACGGTGATTGAGGTAAAGGCCGACGCCGTGACGATTGACCTGAACCATCCGCGTGCCGGACAGGACTTGCACTTCGTGGGACAGGTGATTGAAAACCGCGAAGCCACAAGCGACGAACTGACGGGCATGGTGAACATGATGGCAAGCGACTCGTGCGGTTGCGGTTGTTGTGGTTGCGACCACGACGGCTGCGGACACGATGGCTGCGGTCACAGCGGTTGCGGCGGACATCATCACGACCACGACCACAAACCACGCCGCAAACGCATCGGCGAGGCATAAACACAGCAACGCAATTCATGCGCAACACGTTTGGCAACATATTCAGACTGACCACCTTTGGCGAAAGCCACGGAGAGGCTGTGGGCGGAGTCATTGACGGAATGCCGGCAGGCATCCTTGTCGACATGGACTTTATCCAGCATGAACTCGACCGCCGCCGTCCCGGACAGAGCCAACTGACGACCGCACGCAAGGAAAGCGACCGAGTGGATGTTCTTTCAGGCGTGTTTGAAGGTTACACCACCGGCACGCCCATCGGTTTCGTGGTGCGCAACGAGAACCAACATTCTGCCGACTACGAAAATCTGCGCAATGTGTTCCGTCCGTCCCATGCGGACTTTACCTATACGCAGAAGTATGGTCGGCGCGACCATCGCGGAGGTGGACGTTCGTCGGCTCGCGAAACCATTTCCCGTGTCGTGGGCGGCGCTTTTGCCAAATTGGCGTTGCAGCAACTCGGTATCCGCATCACGGCATACACGTCGCAAGTGGGGCATATCTGCCTTGACACACCCTACACGCAATTGGATTTCGCACAGATTGACACCAATGCCGTGCGCTGTCCCGATGCCGACGCAGCCCGACGGATGGAGGAACTGATTTTGGCGGTAAAAGCCGAAGGCGACACCATCGGCGGCGTCATTACCTGCGTGGTACAAGGCTGCCCGCCCGGACTTGGCGAACCGACATTCGGCAAACTCCACGCTGCACTCGGCGCTGCCATGCTCGGCATCAACGCCGTGAAAGGTTTTGAATATGGCGAAGGATTTGCCGGCGTTGTGCAACGTGGCAGCGAGCAAAACGACATTTTCTGCTGCAAAGACGGCACCATCACGACGCACACCAACCACAGTGGCGGCATACAGGGCGGCATCAGCAACGGACAGGACATCTATTTCCGCGTCGCCTTCAAACCCGTGGCGACGCTGCTGCGCGAACAACCGACTGTAGACATCGACGGACAGCCGACGCAGTTGAACGTGCGCGGACGGCACGACCCGTGTGTCCTGCCTCGAGCCGTGCCGATTGTGGAGTCGATGGCGGCTATGACGATTTTGGACTACTATTTATTGAACAAAACTACCCGATTATGAATAAGGTCATGTTGATAGGCAACGTAGGGCAAGACCCTACGGTTCGTTACCTCGACACCGGCATTTGTGTGGCATCCGTCCGACTGGCTACGACGGAACGTGGCTACACGTTGGAGAATGGCACGTCGGTGCCCGACCGCACTGAGTGGCACACCGTTATCTTCTGGCGTCGCTTGGGCGAAATTGTAGAAAAATACGTGCATAAGGGCGACAAGATGTATGTGGAAGGCAAAATCCAGACCCGCACTTACGACGACCGCCAAGGCGTGCGCCGTCAAGTGGTGGAGATTATGGCAGACAACATGGAACTGCTTTCGCCACGCTCCACACAAGACTCCGCACCGGCAACGTCGGCTGCGCCAACTGCCCCAATCCAACAGGCAACTGCAACCACCGCATCGTCCGCACCGGCAGTGCAGCCGCAGGACGAAGAAATGCCCTTCTGACGCGAATGTTGTATTTTGATAAGCACTACGCAGGGTGGCGCATTGCCGTATGGCACGTGACGGAGGACATTAACGAACTGCTTGCCATGCTGCCCGACGAAGACCTCGTCAGAAACGAGGCGGAAGAGCGTTTCCAATCATTGGGACGGATATTGGAATGGACTGCCGTCCGCGTGCTGCTGTTCAAGATGCTCGAACGCCAAGTGCCCATTGCGTATGACGACGATGGTGCACCGCATTTGCCTGAATACGAGAACCTCGACATCAGCATTTCCCACACTCACGACTACGTGGCCGTCGCCCTCTCCGAAGTAGGCAAAGTCGGCATCGACGTCGAGCAGATTGGCCCGAAGGTGGCACGTGTGAAAAGCCGTTTCGTGCGCGAAGACGAACGTGCCGACAACGTCATCGACATGCTGCTGCACTGGTCTGCCAAGGAAACTGCATTCAAGGTGCTGCACTGCACGAAAGTCGATTTTCTGAAGCACTTCTACATTCCTCCGTTCACGCAACAGGAAGAAGGCAATTTCCTGCTGCACGAAACGCGGACGGACGACGAACAGACCATACCCATCGCCTACAAAGTCTTCGCCGACTTCGTACTGACCTACGCACATATCCTGCCATAACCATTTTAGCAATGAATCCCATCATCATAGCCGGCCCATGCGTCATCGAAAGCATGGAAATACTCGAACAAGTGGCACAGAAACTTGTCGAATTGCGCGATACACTGGGTGTCGACATCATCTTCAAATCCTCTTTTGACAAAGCCAACCGCACGTCCATCCGCTCTTTCCGAGGGCCCGGACTGCAACGCGGTCTGCAGATGCTTGCCGACATCAAGGACAAGTACCACCTGCGACTGCTTACCGACATCCACGAATCGTGCCAAGCCGCTGCAGCAGGCGAAGTCGTCGATGTGCTGCAAATCCCTGCCTTCCTGTGTCGCCAGACCGACTTGCTCGTGGCAGCCGCACAGACCGGCAGAATTGTCAACATCAAGAAAGCGCAATTCCTGTCGGGACTCGACATGGAGTTCCCCGTGCAGAAGGTGCGCGAAAGCGGTAACGACAACGTATGGCTGACGGAACGTGGCAACATCTACGGCTACAACAACCTTGTCGTCGATTTCCGCAACATTGCCGACATGCACCATTTCACCTCCACCGTCATCATGGACTGTACCCATTCCGTGCAGCGTCCGGGTGCAGCAGGCGGAAAGACAGGCGGCAACCGCGAATTTGTGCCTGCGATGGCGTTGGCAGCCAAAGCCTTTGGTGCGGACGGCTATTTCTTTGAAGTCCATCCCGACCCCGACAACGCCCTCAGTGACGGCCCGAACATGCTCCGTCTGGACGATTTGGAAACCATTGTTAAAGAACTGACCAAATGAATACGATACGCGAATACGCCATACAGGCACTGCGTGACGAATCGCAAGCCCTGCTTGACCTGATACCTCAATTGGATGAGAATTTTGACCGTGTTGCCGAACTCATCTATGCCAGTAGCGGGCACGTCGTCGTGACGGGTGTGGGCAAATCCGGACACGTCGGTGCAAAAATGGCAGCCACGTTGGCAAGCACCGGCACACCGGCATTCTTCATCAATCCGCTCGATGCCATGCACGGCGACCTCGGCATGATACTTCCCACCGACATCGTGCTGATGATTTCCAATTCGGGCAATACCGACGAACTGCTGCGTTTCATGGCATCGCTCGAAGAACGCAACATCCCCGTTGTGGCAATGACCGGCAATGCTTCGTCGCTCATTGCACGCCATGCCCATTATCACATCCTCGTCAACGTCGAGAAAGAAGCCTGTCCGCTCAATCTTGCACCGACATCCTCCACAACGGCAGCCATTGCCATGGGGGATGCGCTCGCCATCGCCCTCATGCAGATGCGGCATTTCAAAGCCAACGACTTTGCCAAATTCCATCCGGGTGGTTCTATTGGACACAAACTCGTGACGCGAGTGCGCGATGTGATGTACACCGACAACTTTCCCATCATCTCCCCACAGACGCGCCTCAGCGATGCCATCATCGACATTTCGCGTGGCAAACTCGGTCTTGGCGTCGTCATGCAGGATGAGCACGTCATCGGCATCATTACCGACGGCGACATCCGTCGTGCCGTCGAGGGTGCACGCGAAAACTTCTTTACCCTCACTGCTGCCGATGCCATGACGCGCAATCCAAAGACCATTGGCCCCGATGCCAAACTCACGCAAATTCAGCAAATGTTCCGCACGCACAAGATTCACTCGCTCCTTGTGCTCAACGACGA
>JAFLUS010000158.1 GCA_022508685.1 Prevotellaceae bacterium
AAAAAACAGTATATTTGCAACAGAAAACCATAATTATCAACCTAACTGATATGACACATTCTACCAAACGATGGATTGCTGCCGCTTGTGTGGCAGCAGTTGCAATGGGGTGGACTCCCGCCACTCGGGCGCAGGATAGTCCACAACGCGCCGTCAGACGCAATGTGCTGATGAACGCAAAGAACTTTGTAGTAACGCTGAACTCGGGAACGACCTACTACTATTTGGTCAGTAGCGAGCAGAATGTCATGATGGTGCCCGCCGGCGACCGCGTGACGATTCAAGGCACGGAGTTCGCCAAGAAGGACATCAAGTCGATGCGTTTCTACGAACTCGACCAGTTCCTGCTCGATGAAGACAGTCTTACGTACGACCGCAAACGTGCTTACGACCACGGATTGGTCGGTGTGCGTCGCAGTCTGCAGCCCGGCAAATGGAATACGTTGGTGCTGCCGATGTCGCTGACCGGACGACAGATTGTCGATGCCTTTGGCGAAGGCACCGTGTTGGCTACGCTGACGGGTGTTCGCGAAGGCGACCTGACGACGATTGAATTCGATGCGGTCGACCTCGATACCGACGAGGTGGTGTACGAAGCCAACTATTGCTGCCTCATTCGTCCTACGCGCGAACCGGATTTGACGGCATCGCAACGGCTCAACTTTGCCGGCGAACGTGTGTACGGACCGCTGTGGCTCATTCCCAATGCTTCGATGAAGGCGGGACAGACGCCACGACTGAAGAGCGTCTATTCCGAAGACCGCGAAACGTCTATCCGCATGCGTGGTACCTATACCATATTGGATGGCAGCGACAAGGTGGGCAATGCCGTTCGCAATCCGCAGATTGCAGCCGGCACCTATTCCATCAATGCCGACGGCATCTTGGTTGAAAACACGGAACCCGCTACCATTCATGCGTTTGAATGTTGGATAGAGAATATGGGTACGACCACTGCGCTCAAATTCTATGTGAATGGTCCCGAAGAATATGTTTCGGACATGGCGGACTTCATCCGTGTGCCGCAGAGCCAACTTGGTAATGAAGCAGCCAACGTCTACGACTTGCAAGGACGTTGCGTAGGCGTACTTCCTGCCGAATCCACGCTCGGTTCGTTGTCTTTGCCACGTGGTATCTACATCGTGCGCGGACAGAAATACGTGGTGAATTGAAATGATGAAGAATGACGAACGAAGAAAGAAGAAACAATGAAAAAGCAAAATCATAAATTCCACTTTCTGGCAGTAGGCTTGCTTTTTGCCTATGCTGCCAACAGTACGGCTCAAGATTCACTTTATGTGCGCTACGACGACCGCTTCAAGGCCAATGGTTTCGTCGCACTTGAGAACGTAGACTCCATTTCCGTACAACAGAACCAACTTCGCGTTTACAATCCCAACGTGCCGATGGGATATACCAACCGCCTCTACACGGCGTTGTTGCCCGACTATGCCGGTGAATTCACATTCACCGACCCGGGACGTTATCTGTTGAAACCCAACACGTACAGCGGTACCAACTACATGAACAACAATGCGGCATCGGGTTACAACTTCGCCCACAGCGTCGAGAGCGAGCACTATGCTGTGTTCTGGGACGTGCGCTACGGCGACGACCCCACACGCATCCAACATCCGGGCGACATCTACAACACCGCCAATGCGTACAACGTGCTGAATATCGGCGAAAAGTGTTGGGAAAAATACTGCGAACTCGGTTTCTTGGTGCCCGGTCAGTCCACGACGGATAAGTACAAAATCCAACTCTACATTCCTTATCAATCGGAATGGCGTGCCGACGCATCGGGTACCGATGGCGTATCGGGCGGAAAGACCGGTATCGGACACTTCAATCCGTGGGCTGCAAATGCTCGTGGCGGACACACCATCGCCCATGAAGTGGGTCACACCTTCCAATACCTCGTTTCTGCCGACCTCGGACAGCAGCATGGTTTCAACTATGGTTACGACGACTATGCCAATGGTGGAAACGGCTGGTGGGAAAGTTGTGCCGACTGGCAAGCCTACAAGATTTTCCCCGAACGTCAATTCACTGATGGCGAATATTTTGAAGGACACCTTGCTCGCCACTACCTCAACCTTCTTCACGAAGATTGGCGCTACGACAACTGCTTCATCCAAGACTGGTGGTGCATGAAGCATGGTGCCGACTTCATCGGTCGCCTGTGGCGCGAATCCAACAAACCCGAAGACCCCGTTGAGGCTTATCAGCGCCTGTGCGGCATCACGCAAGCCGAGTTCTGCGACGAACAAATGGAAGGCTATATGCGCATGGCAACATGGGACATCGACGGCGTGCGCGACCGTGCCAAGCACCGCATCGGACAGCACAAAACCTTTCTCAATCGCGTCGGCACTGCCACGCACACATGGCAGAGCGACGTTGAACATTGCATCCAGAACTATGGTTATACCATTATCAACATGAACCGCCCTGCTACCGGCACGGTGGTGAAAGCAGATTTCACCGGTCTCGTCGGTGCTGCCGGCTACAAGACCATCTATCCCGAACGTGCAGGTTGGCGCTACGCCTTCGTTGCCCTCTCGTCTGACGGCACCCGCACCTACGGCGATGTTCAGAAGACGCAGACGGGTACTGCCACGCTCACCATTCCCGCCAACTGCACCAATCTCTTCTTTGTCGTGATGGGTGCACCGACGCAGCACTGGCGTCACCCGTGGGATTTCGGCGGTTCGACCGTCTATCCGCAGAACGGCGAACAATGGCCCTTCCAAGTTACGTTTGAAAACACCAACTTGCTTGGAAAGTAACCTTTGATATACTTTTTTATCCATCGTAAAACAATGAAAAAAATCATTTTTGCGGTATTCTCTGTCTGCGCAGCATGCTTGACCATGTCTGCGCAGACGGACTATACCAACCACATCCTCAATCCGTCGTTTGAACAGAACGGAACGGCAAACTGGACGTCTGTCAACCTTGTCACGCAGTCGAACCAATCTTTTTCAAAAAAAGCAGGTGTAATCTATCTCGAAAGGTGGGTGGCGCAGGGCAACCGCGTAGGCGACGCATCGGTACGGCAAACCATCACGTTGCCCGTCGGTAAGTATCGGCTGACCGTCGGTGCGCAGAACTACAACCAATCGGCAACGACGCAGCAATGTACAGGTGCCTACATCTTTGCCGGTCTGCAGCAGACGCCCGTCTACACGCCCGCCGACTACACGGTGGAGTTCACCCACATCGGCACCACCGTCGAAATCGGTTTCATTGCCGAGAACGCGAGCGGAAACTGGCTTGCCGTCGATAATTTCCGCCTTACGCTCATCGAAGAACTCACGGCAGACGCACTCCTCGCCGAATTGCACCAACAGATTGCCGACGCACAGGCGTTGCTCGGAAGCATGATGTCGGCTGCTGCATCCGCTGCGCTCCACGATGCCATCAATACGGCAACAGCCCTCACCGCCGCATCGGCAACAGCCGACATTCAGGCAGCATCGCAAGCCCTTATGCTCGCCATGGTGCAGGCGCAGGTTTCCATTGCGCAGTATGCCGACCTGCAAGCCGCAATCGATGCCGCTGCAGCCGTCTATGATGCAACGAAGAACGGCGCCGACGACCTTCTTGCCGAAATCAACATCGCCAACGCGCTCGTAGCCAATCCCGACGCGACA
Source organism: Prevotellaceae bacterium (assembly GCA_022508685.1). Lineage (GTDB taxonomy): Bacteria > Bacteroidota > Bacteroidia > Bacteroidales > Bacteroidaceae > UBA3839. The sequence continues at coordinate 3,660 of JAFLUS010000158.1, forward strand.
CCCGCAGAACTTGCCGACGAGATTGAGCGACTGGCGACAGCCACCTTGCTCTTCCGCGTAGCGAACGGCAGCGGTACGGCGCCCGTGGTCACCACGCATACGCAATTCTACATTCCTGCTGCCCATGGTGCACTCATCCGTGCCACTATCAGCGGCAGCAACGTCATCGAACGCGGTATTTGCTGGAGCACCGAACCCGACCCCACGATTGCCGACCACCGCTCGACGAAGTATTACAGCCAGAAAGGCATGCTCTTCCACGTGTCCGACATGCAACCGGCAAGCGTTTTCTATGCACGTCCGTATGCCATTACCGGCACTTACGCCGTCGGTTACGGCGACCCCATGAAGATTGTCACCCTTCCCGTCGGCTCTTGTCGCGGCACATGGGACGAAGGTGCGCCCACCGAGGATGCCAACGCACGTTGCCGCAACGCCATTGCCGAAACCATTGACTACCTCAACGAATGGACGGCCATCAAGGGCTTCACCCTTTCCGGTCACTATGGTGCTCAGACGCCCACAGCCGATTGTGGTTATGGCGGTTATATGCGCATCGGTCCCAATGCCGGCAACCAAGCCATCGGTACTGTCATCCACGAAACCGGACACGGCGTAGGCGTCGGCACTCACTGGCGTTGGTACAGTTGTGCCGATACGCGCGAAAACGTCACTTACGGCAAATGGCTCGGTTCGTGGGCAAACAAGACGCTGCAATTCCTTGAGAACACCACCGACGAAGCCACGTTCATGACGGGTGACGGCACGCACGGGTGGGGCACCAACGCATCCTACGACTGGTTTGTCAACGGAGCCGACAAGGACAAGCACACCGCCGTGCAGTACATCGGTGGCTGCGCCCTGCTTTACTCGCTCTACATCGACGGACTTTGCCCCACCACCGGTTATCCCAATGGTGTTCCCGGCTACACGTTCCAGTTTGACGAAAGCAAGAAATACTATATCAAGTGTGAAAACCCCGACCGCGGCCTCTACGATTCATTCCTCCGTCAGCGCAACACCACCAGCGTGGCATGGATGCCCAGCACCGATGAGCAACCCACCGACTCCGCAGCATGGAACATCACCTACCTGCCGCAAACCGGCTACTACCTCTTCCGCAACGTAGCCACCGGCAAGTATCTCACCCATCCTGCCACAGGAACGAGCATTTCCCTCAAGTCCACCAGTTCGCCGTCGTCGACCGAGCAGTTCCAACTCATGCCGAGCCGTGCCGACATCACGCTTGGCACCACAGACGACAACCGCTTCACCGCTTCCACCTATTGGTTTACGTGGAACGCATCGAATGAAAACCGCGCCATGGTGTTCAACACCTTCAACGACCGCACCAACGTCGGTGCCGTCGCCGCCAGCGGATTCAGTTATTCCTCGACGGCATACAATCAGCACTTCCTCATCATCAGCGAAGACCAGTTGCCAGCCTTCCGCGAGGCTGCCATTGCCACCGGCATACACAGCGTGTCCGAAGCAACGGCGAGCGAAAGCAGTACGACGCCCGTCGCTATCTACACCCCCGACGGCACGCTTCTGCAGCACATGCGCCAAGGCATCAACATCGTCCGCTATGCCGACGGCACGACGCGCAAAATCATGGTGAAGTAATCTCCCCATACAGCACCTCTCCCTTTGCGAGAGCATGAAAGGAATTTATACCGCTCCCTTCATGCTCTCGTTTTTTATTGTCGCACAGGCTTTTATCACGAATAGGCGATTGTGCCGCATGTGTTCGTCAGCAAGCATTTGCATCTCTGTAAGTAGACTGCCTAAATGTTAAATTCCTTTAACAACCAGTGTTAAAATTAACATTTAAGTGTTAAA
>JAFLUS010000159.1 GCA_022508685.1 Prevotellaceae bacterium
GAACCGCTCGCCTGTGGAGTTGGCGCAAGTGCAGATTGAAGGCACGGCTCATGGCAAGGTATGCGCGCACGCGTGAGAACCTATCTTTTTCAGAAAATGCTTTGTCATTCAACTAATTATTTGTACATTTGCATCGTCGTTACGACATAACAATCGTTACGACAGACATTTTTGCTCAAATTCTCGGTCGAACTACCACCTCGAAAAGAGAACAAAAGAGTAAATTCCATCTATCGTTGGAGTATACGCATCCGCGTAGACTTCGCATAGATAGATGGGGCTGTGGTAGGCCTGACCGAGATATGGCGAGGTCTGCGCTTTTGTTATTCAAATGATTGTGCAGATTTTCTAAAGCATTGGCATTATTGCACAACAATTTAAATAACAACATTTATGAAAACAAAATTCTTATTTCCGCTGCTTATTTTTGCAGCACTTGTGAACTTAACGTCATGTTCAAAAGATGATGATGACAAAGCGCCAACTTTGAACAAAACAAGTATTACATTGTATGTAGACGATACAGCGACACTCACATATAGTGGAGGAAATTGCACATGGTCGTCTGACAATGAATTGATTGCAAGTGTCAAGAATGGCGTCATTACGGGTGAACATGTTGGAACAACGACCATTCATGCAAACAAAGCAACTTGCAAGGTTACGGTAAAACCAAGATATACCAATGTTTTTGAACCATGTTTGCAATGGGGTGCCAACCAATCGACTATCAAGCAGTATATGTCGGGATATACATTGCTTTCATCCAGTAGTACAAGTCTGCTTTATGCTGGAAATGGAGTGAATGATATAATGGGATATGCCTATTCGTTTGAAAATGGAAAATTGTCATTGAGTATGTTGATGGCATCTTATTATGCTGCTTCTTATGTAACAGACTTTTTGCTTGAACGATATGCAGTGATAGATGTAGACCAAGATAGTTATACTGCTTATATGATAACTCCGGATTTCACAACGGGCATTATACTTATATTTGACGATAGCGCTCTTGAGGTTGGCTATATTCCTATACCGGAATCCACTAAATCTGTTAATAGATATGACTACAAATTCAATAAAGCTATCATTAACAAAGCGAAACAGGAGCTACCAAAGAACAATGTCGAGAAAATATCTGACGTTACTATTAATGAAATTTTCTCACGTCTTCAACAATTGAAATAAATATGAATTAGTTACCTGTCATTGATAGGTGGCTAACTCTTCTATTAAGAAAAAGCCTTTTCAAAGTTCTATTCTGAGCACAGAAAAGGCTTTTTCTTTATTCCTCTATCGGTTCTGCAACTGAAAACGGATGACGACGGGGAGGTGGTCGCTATAGCCACCATGGTAAACAGGACCATAGAAAGTGCGGCGAGGACGGCTGCCGCCATAGGCTTCGTCGGGTTCCAAGAGGAAAGGCGAATGGAGAGCGGACACATCGTCGAAGGTGCAATGCAGAGGGCTGTCCGTCCGCAAGACATTGCCATTGAGCAGCACTTGGTCTATCCAATTCCATTCTCCGTGCCATTTGTATGAACCGCCTTTGCGTCCTGTCATCATGTTATATAAAGTATAGGCATCGGGAGATGCTGCCGTCGGCGGTTGTGCATTGAGCACCTTGCGGCAGACTTCCGAGCGAGGCCCATCGTTGAAATCGCCTGTAATGACAACAAGCGGAAATTGTCGGCTGTGCATGACGGAGTCTACGTGCTGCCGCAATGCCTTGCCGATATTCCGCCGCAGCACATCGGCTTTATGTGCTCCGAGTTTGGAAGGAAAATGGAGGGCATAGAGGTCGAGCGTATCGCCCGTCTGCAGTGTGCCGCATACATAAAGTATCGGACGTGTATCTTCGTTATTATCAGCGAATTGTTTGGGATGATGCAAACTGATAGTTTCAGAAGATATGAAATGAAAAGTGTAGGGCGAAAAGACGACAGCCACGTCCGTACCGCGTGCCGTCCGGCTATCGGTCATCACATATTCATAACCTGCTTGCTGCAATTTTGTGCGCCGCAGCAGATGAGTGAGCACCGTATCGTTTTCCACTTCCTCCAGCACAGCCACGTCAATGGGTTTCAACGTGTCAGCCATGGCAAATACTTGGGCTACGCGCTGCAACTTGCGCCAATAGCGGGCACGCGTCCATCGGTTGCGACCTTCGGGTAAAAATTCGTAGTCATCGTGTCCGGCATCGTGCAGGGTGTCGAACAAGTTTTCGCAGTTGTAGGTCAGTATGCTGAACGTCTGTTGGGCGAATGAGGGAAACGTGCAACAGGCGAAGAACAGCGATAGAAAAACGGAGGGAAACAGACGCGAAGAGATGCTCACGATACAGCCTATTTCAGTTGCTCCAACCATGCCGACAAATCGGCAAGCATCTGCGTATGGTAACGGAAGTTGGTGCGGCAACCCCATCCGTGTCCGCCACTTGGATAGACATGGAGCGATGCCGGAATACCATGATGCTTCAGCGCCAAATAGTAGTTGATGCTGTTTTGAGGCGGTACGGCTGTGTCGTCGTCACTCAGCAGCATAATGGCCGGAGGCGTTTGCGACGTCACCTGCAACTCGTTGCTGTATAGTTTCACCATTTCTTCTGCGGCATTCTCGCCTATCAGTCCATGACGCGAACCCTTGTGGGTGTAGGCGTAATCGAAGGTGATGACGGGATAGAACAATATCTGAAACGCAGGGGCAGTCAGCATGTCGCTATGCGTAGCAATGGTGGAGGCAAGATGACCACCTGCCGATGAACCCATGATACCCACTTTGTCGGCATCAATACCCCACTCTGCCGCATGGCTGCGCACCAACCGCAAGGCTTCTTGCGCATCGCTGACGGGCACGTCGGGCACACCATGTGGCATTCTGTATTTCAGCACCACGAAGGCATAGCCGCGTTCGTTGAAGAATGGTGCCCATTGATAGCCTTCGTGCTCCATTGCCAGATGCGAATAGCCGCCACCCGGAAGGCACACGATGCAACGTCCGTTGGCTTTATCGCGTTCGGGCAGATACACTCGGATAGAAGGTTTGAAATTTTGTCGGGCATCGTCGAATGGTTGTGTCATGTCGATGCCGTTCGAGTTGGGCAATCCCTGTTCCCACAAGTCGATGTCGACCGTCTGCTGTGCATTCATTGTCGTGCATAACACTCCTGCCAACAGGAGCATACCGATGATTCTTTTCGTGTTCATATTTCGTGTGTGTTTGCTCAAGACTGGTGTGCGTTGTCGTAGGCAACCTTTGCCTGACGCAGAATGTCGCTGGCGAAGATGAAGTCCTCCAGTGCCTTGTTCCGTGCAGCCATGATTTGGCGGTTCGTACCCTGCCATTCTGCCCTGCCTTCGCAGATGAACATGATGTTCTCACCGATACCCATTACCGAGTTCATGTCGTGCGTATTGACAATGGTGGTGATGTTGTCTTCATGCGTAATGCCGGCTATCAGTTCGTCAATCACGAGTGACGTTCGTGGGTCGAGCCCCGAATTGGGTTCGTCACAAAACAGGTAGCGGGGCTGCAGTACGATGGCTCGGGCAATGGCAACGCGTTTCTGCATACCTCCGGAGAGTTCACCCGGATACTTCCGGTCAGTACCCGTCAGATTGACACGCGCAAGGCAGACCTGTGCACGCTTCACACGGTCTTCATACGCCATATCGGAAAACATGTTGAGCGGAAACATCACATTGTCAAGCACCGTCATGGAGTCGAACAATGCTGCACTCTGGAAAATCATGCCCATTTCGCGCCGCAGCAGGATGCGGTCACGTTTGGAGAGCGCACAGAAGTCACGTCCGTCATACAGGATTTTGCCTTCCGTCGGCGTCAGCAGTCCCACGATGTTCTTCATCAGTACCGTCTTTCCGCTACCGCTCTGCCCAATGATGAGGTTGATTTGTCCGTTCTCAAAACGTGCATTGATATCCTTCAGCACGTCCTTGTCGTCGAACGATTTATACAGATGTTGGATTTCTATCATTTCGTTGTCAGAATTTGCGTGAGGAAAACATCGGCAAACAGCACGAGCACACTGCTCAACACCACCGCATCGGTAGACGCCTTGCCCACCTCCACCGAGCCGCCTTCAACGGAATAACCCTTGTACGACGAGACGCTCGCAATGATGAACGCATAGACAACGGCTTTAATCATTCCGCACCAGAAGAACCATTGATTGAATTCGTAGCGGAAACCTTCGGTCAGTTCCGCCAACGTCGTCGTACCCATCAGCGACGTGGCATAGGCACCGAGGATACCCGCAGCCACACTGAACGTCACCAATATCGGCATGATAGTCATCAGTCCCAGCACCTTGGGCAACACCAGATAGTTTGCCGAATTGACACCCATGATGTCCAACGCATCAATCTGCTGCGTGATGCGCATCGTGCCCAATTCCGAAGCAATGTTCGAGCCCACTTTTCCCGCCAAAATCAGGCACATGATGGACGACGAAAACTCCAGCAGCATAATCTCGCGCGTTGTATACCCTACCACCATCCGCGGCATCCACGGACTCTGAATGTTCAACTTAATCTGCAGGCAAATCACAGCGCCGATAAAAAAAGAGATAATCAGTACAATACCGATGGAATTGTAGCCCAACTGGAACATCTCCGTCACGTACTGCCGCATGAACATACGCCAACGGTCGGGACGCGACAGCACACGTCCCATCAGTTGCACATAGCGCCCCAACTCCATCAGACTTCCTTTCAGCGTTATCATGTTTTTAGGGTTTTGAACGACAAAATTAGAGTTTTCTCGTCAATTATTCAAGAAAAAGACGTAAATTCGCAACAAAATCCGAAAAAACGCATAGCATGAGCGAAGAAACTATCCGCCAGACCGCCACCACAAACGCGGGCGACGAAGACATACCCTCCTACTCTGACGAACGCCAAACCCTCTACACACGCCACCTCGTCAAGACCTATGGTAAGCGTACCGTCGTCAACGACGTCAGCATCCATGTGCAGCAAGGCGAAATCGTCGGGCTGCTCGGTCCCAACGGAGCGGGCAAGACCACTTCCTTCTACATGACCACTGGACTTGTCGTGCCCAACGCCGGACAAGTGTTCCTCAACGATGAAGAAATCACCAAATACCCTGTTGCCCAACGCGCCAAAGCCGGCGTAGGCTACCTCGCGCAGGAAGCCTCCGTATTCCGCACCATGAGCGTGGAAGACAACATCATGTCCGTGCTCGAAATGCGCAAAGGACTCAGCCGTTCCGACCGACGCGAAATCATGGAAAACCTCCTCAACGAATTCCGTCTGCAGAAAGTTCGCCGCAATCAGGGCAACCAACTCTCCGGAGGCGAACGCCGACGCTGCGAAATCGCACGCTGCCTCGCCATCGACCCTAAATTCATCATGCTCGACGAACCGTTTGCCGGAGTCGACCCCATTGCCGTAGAAGATATCCAGTACATCGTGTGGAAACTCAAGGACC
>JAFLUS010000016.1:0-5406 GCA_022508685.1 Prevotellaceae bacterium
ATCAATTTTCATAAAAACATGCCAATCTGATTCTGTCGCAAAAGTACAAAAATATCGGCAAAAACTCAAGCATATCCGTAGGAAAGACGTTTCAGTACTCCGTAAAGCTGATATCTTTTACAACAATATGGTCCAATAGCCGGAGAGATAATAGCGATGGGGCTGCAGATGGGAAAAGGCGTGAAGATAGTCGAAAGCAAAGCCTGTCACATACTTTCGCGTACCTAAGAAGGAGAATGAGATGCCGGCACCGCATTCAAACGCATGGCGTTGGGGAATGCAGTGCTGTTCGCCATTGATGCGGAAGGTGGTGCGTTCGGTCAGCCGTTCTCCCGCTATCAGTCGCATTCCGAAACGTTGTTCCAAACCGATGGGTTGGCTATACTTCACTGCCACGTTGGCATGATACTGATTGAGTGTATTGCCTTCATCAGCATTCGTATCATGGGGAAGATGCATTACGGGACGGAGGTCGCAGGATGTGGTACGGAGAATGACTTCAGTTGCCCAATACGGATTGAAGTAATAAGCATATTCAAGGCTGGTGCTGAACGTCGAGGAGATTTTCAACGTACAATCCTCGGGAGCAAACGATGAATGAAGGGTTTTACTACCGAAATCAGAGCCTGACGTGAGAGACAGGCTTGTCGGTTGTTGGTAGAAACGTCCGAAACGAACGACATCACCTTGCATGAGACGAGGACGATGAATGCCTTTCGTACCATATATCTTGTCGGTAAGGAAATAGGCAAGATTGGTGGAAACAATGCCGATACCTGCACCAGTCATAACATCGTTGATATGGTGGGCATTATGGCGAATACGCAGTACTTGTGTTCCTGTGGCAAGAGTATAGCCGCCGATACTAATCCACGGACTATAGTGACCGAATTCTCGACTCAAAATGGTGGCTCCGACAAAAGCAAACGCCGAGTGCCCTGAGGGAAAACTATGATTGTCCCAATCATCGGGACGTTGCATGTGAACCGTATGCTTAAGACCATAAACCATCCCAGACGAAAGCATCAGTGCAAATGCATTGGCAGTAGCCATTCGTGGCAATGTGCTGGTGCTTTGCCAACCGAATGCCTTCAACGTCCATGCGGTTGCCAACGACAAAGAAGCCGGAACGTAGTCGGCAATCTCATAGTTCATGTGAGGAAGATGGATGTCGTGTTGCGTAAATTTTCTATTCAATGCCGTATTGACCAATCCGCTGACCAAAGGTAGCACGTCAGTAGGAGAAAATGACATTTCTTTGTGCAACAACTTGTCCTCATACGCCCATACGGCTTTTCGGACTCGCTCCGCTCGTTCCACGCTATCAATCATTTGCTCAATCCTTGCCATATAGGTGCTGTCGACCTCCTGTGCTGCAACGTGAACAAGGAGGAAGACGGAAAGGATGATGGTGAGCAATCTCTTCATAATATCTCGCCACTCCCAATGCAAAGATGGTGGTGTTCGTCATAAACGACGCAGAACTGCCCGGGTGCTACACCATGAATCTTTTCCTTTGCCTGTACATGCCAACTGCCATCGGGCTGACGACTGATGGTGCCTTGCAGATATTCGGGCGTATGGCGAATCTTGAACGTACAGGGTTCGGCATTCCCCCACGTGGGTGTCGGCGCTTCGGTAATGAAATGGAAGTCTGCCATGTCGAGATGGTCTTTATAGACGCGGTCAGGGTCGTACCCATGCGACACAAACAAGATATTCCGCTTAAGGTTTTTCTTCACTACGAACCACGGACCTCCACTGAATCCCAATCCTTTACGCTGTCCAATCGTATAAAACCACAAGCCGTGATGAGTGCCAATCTTACGACCTGTTTCTATCTCACGCACATCGCCGGGATTTTCGCCGAGATGAGCCTTAATGTAATCACGGAAGTCAATGTTGCCGAGAAAGCAGATACCTTGACTGTCTTTTCGGCTGGCGTTGAGCAGACCGGCTTGCTCTGCAACATCGCGCACTTGGTGTTTCCACAAATGTCCGATTGGAAACATGAGTTTGCTGACTTGCAACGAATTGATTTGGCAAAGAAAATCCGTTTGGTCTTTCACCGGGTCAGGACTGGTAGCAAGCCACACTCTTCCCTGTTCGTCCGTATAGGTCTGGGCATAATGTCCTGTAGCCGTGCGGTCGAAATCCTTACCGACATATTGCTCAAAGCAACCAAACTTAATCAATTTGTTGCACATGACATCGGGATTGGGCGTCAGTCCCATCCGAGCCTTTTCCATGGTGTAACCGACAACCTGCTCCCAGTATTCACGATGTAGGTCGATGACGTCGAGTTTCAGACCATAACGTCGAGCAAGCCATTGGCAGATTTCCACGTCTTCCTCCGACGTGCAATTCCATTCGGTGTCGCGGTCGGGTCCGATTTTAATATAAAACAGATGAGGGGTATAGCCTTGCTCTTTCAACAGATGAACGCTGACGGCACTATCTACCCCACCACTGACTAATGCGGCGATTTCCATTGCTATTTGCTCAGTTCGAGCATGCGATTGATGGGCTTGAGGGCTTGCTCCGAAACGGCGGGGTCAACCATCACTTCGGGCCACTCGTATTTAAGCGTATTGTATAGTTTTTCCAATGTGTTGAGGCGCATATATGCACATTCATTGCATTGGCAGCCAATCGTTTCACTGGCTTCCGGAGGTGCAGGATAGAAGGTCTTATCGGGGCATTGTGAGGTCATCTGATGAAGGATGCCGCTTTCCGTGGCAACGATAAATTCCGTTGCATCACTTTCAACTGCATACTTCAACAATCCTGCTGTACTGCCGATGACATCCGCAATCTGCTGAATAGGTGCAGGACATTCGGGATGAACCAACAAGCGGGCTTGCGGATGTTCTTTCTTCAATTGCAGAATACCCTCAAGCGAAAACTGGCCGTGAACGTGACAACCGCCATTCCAAAGCAACATGCTGCGACCAGTGACGGAATTGATGTAGTTGCCGAGATTGCGGTCGGGTCCAAAGATGAGTTTTTCGTCCTTCGGGAAAGAATCCACAATCTTTTGCGCATTGGAACTGGTGACGACAACGTCGGTGAGCGCTTTCACAGCAGCCGTCGTATTGACGTAACTCACGACCTTGTAGCCGGGATGCTCATCAATAAACGCTTTCAAATCGTCGGCTTTACACGAATCGGCAAGCGAACAACCGGCATTGAGGTCGGGAATGAGCACTTTCTTGTCGGGACAAAGGATTTTGTTCGTTTCGCCCATGAAATGTACGCCACACATGACAATGATATCGGCATCCGTTTTGGCTGCAGATTGGGCGAGTGCGAGCGAGTCGCCCACAAAGTCCGCAACGTCTTGTATGGCCGGTTCTGTATAATAATGGGCAAGGATGACGGCGTTCTTCTCCTTGCACATCTGACGGATGGCAGCAGCGAGGTCGGTGTGCTGCGGAACAGGCTCATCTACGTAGCCGAGTTTCTTCCAAGATTCTTTTGGCGTCATATCATATTAATTGTGGAAAAAGCGGCATCTCGCATGATGCCAGATGCCGCTGTCTTCGGTTTACCTATTGTGATTAGGCGTTCACCTTTGCCATGTGAGCAATGAGGTCGAGCACTTTGTTAGAGTAGCCGATTTCATTGTCATACCAAGAGATAACCTTCACGAATGTGTCAGTGAGGTATACACCTGCGTTAGCATCGAAGATAGAAGTCAGTGTGCAACCGAGGAAGTCGCTGCTAACTACTGCATCTTCAGTGTAACCGAGTACGCCTTTGAGTTCGCCTTCTGCTGCTTCCTTCATTGCCTTGCAGATGTCTTCTTTTGTTGCGGGCTTTTCGAGGTTAGCCACGAGGTCAACAACAGAAACGTCCAAAGTAGGAACGCGCATAGAGATACCAGTCAGTTTGCCGTTGAGTTCAGGAATAACCTTACCTACAGCCTTTGCTGCACCTGTAGAAGACGGAATGATGTTACCGCTTGCTGCACGGCCACCGCGCCAGTCCTTCAAAGACGGACCATCGACAGTCTTCTGCGTTGCAGTTGTAGAGTGAACGGTTGTCATCAAACCTTCCTTGATACCAAACTTGTCGTGGAGCACCTTTGCGATAGGAGCAAGACAGTTAGTGGTGCAAGATGCGTTAGAAACGAATTGTGTACCCTTTACATACTTGTCGAAGTTTACACCGCATACGAACATAGGAGTGTCGTCCTTTGCAGGAGCAGACATCACTACGTACTTCGCACCTGCTTCGATGTGAGCCTGAGCCTTTTCCTTTGTGAGGAACAGACCTGTAGATTCAACTACGTACTCAGCACCAACAGCATCCCACTTCAAGTCAGCAGGATTGCGTTCTGCAGTCACGCGGATAGTCTTGCCATTAACGATGAGTTGACTCTTTTCTACGTCAGCCTCAATCGTACCTTCAAACTGTCCGTGCATGGTGTCATACTTGAGCATGTAAGCCAAGTAGTCTACAGGACAGAGGTCATTGATACCTACAATTTCAACGTCAGAACGAGTCTGAGCGGCACGGAATACGAAACGACCGATACGGCCAAATCCGTTAATACCAACTTTAGTTGCCATTTGTTTAGTGATTTAAAAAATTAAAAAACTGTATGATAAATACTTTACTATCTTTTATCCGCAATTACACCGCTCTGCCGACTTGCACGCCACGAAAACGAGCGCAACCACCAGCCAAAACACAAAAAAAGCGGTTTTCTTCATATTCTTTATCGTTTTCAAATGCAAAATTACACTTTTTTTCATAACTTTGCAACATAAAACAAGATTTTTCATTCAAAATTTCTCATTTATGGCAAAGTTCATCACAGAATTCAAAGAATTTGCAACACGTGGAAACGTTGTAGACATGGCTGTCGGTGTCATCATCGGCGGCGCATTCGGTAAGATTGTCACTAGCATCGTCGACGACCTACTCATGCCGTTGATTGGTCAGGTGCTCGGAAATGCTAATTTTACAGATTTATATTGCGTACTTGGAGGCAACCCTGTGCCCGAAGGCACTTCGCTTGCTGCAGCACGCGAAGCCGGAGCAGCCGTTTTTGCTTACGGAAACTTCATTCAGAACGTTATCAACTTCCTCATCATTGCCTTCTGCATCTTCATGATGGTTAAGGGCATGAACAAACTCAACAAAAAGAAAGAGGAAGCACCGGCTCCCGATCCGGAACCGAGCGCAGAAGAAAAGTTGCTGACTGAAATCCGCGACCTTCTCGCCAAGAAATAAAATCTTCCTTGCCAAACAACAGACTTTTTATCAATACAAATGGAGCCAAATGCGTCCTTCCCATTGTGGGAGGACGCATTTAGCGTTTTAGCACACCAAAACCTTCGATAAACCGATTTTTTCTCCGCACCGCACGAGATTTTTCTCCGCACTGCACGAACATTT
>JAFLUS010000016.1:5506-8059 GCA_022508685.1 Prevotellaceae bacterium
CTCCGCACCGCACGAACTCGTTCTATGCGGTGCACTGAAAATTCCTTCGAAGAGAACTTTCTCACCTTTCCCCTAGCCATAAAAAGCGGTGAAAGGCTGCGAAATTCATGTGCGAAACACCAAAAATCAAGTCGGCAGCAACGGATTATAAGTTAAAAAAACATAAATCTTTCGTCAACACGACACCATTTTGCCGACGATGAAATCTAAAATATGTTATAAATTCGTCGCACAACACCGATATATCGGCAAATTGTCGTAACTTTGTGCAGTATTTGCGCATATCCCATTGAGCATATTGCATCATACGCGCGCATGTACTATAATATATTACGACACAATGGAAAAAATGATATCAATAGAAGATTTGCTCAGCGAAGGCGAAAAGCATACCATATCCGTCATTGCCAATTTCGACAATGCGGAATTTGACAAAGAGATGCCCGAGGTGACGACGGATGAAATTCCTATTCTCCCCTTGCGCAACATGATGCTATTTCCCGGCACATTACTGCCCGTCACCATCGGAAGGGAATCGGCACAGACACTGCTGACCGAAGCCGAAGAGCGGAAACTCCTTATCGGCGTGTTCGGACAAACGGAAGAATCGACAGAAACACCCTCGCAGAAAGAACTCTATAAGACAGGCGTCATCGGTAGGGTGCTGAAACTCCTGCGGATGCCCGATGGAACTCGCACGGCGTTTCTCCAAGGCTACCAACGTGTACGACTGATTGAAGCACACGACGGCGGCAAATATATGATGGGGCACGTCGAAGCCTATCCTGAAGAACTGCCTGCAGCCAACGACCGTGCATTCCGTGCCACTATCGAGGCATGCAAGGATGTGGCGGACAAGTTCATCCAACGTGGCGACGGAATGAAACTCGATTCATCGTTCACGATGCGTACGCTGCACAGCCGCGTGTTCTTTGTCAATTTCCTTTGCGCCAGTCTGCCGCTCAACAATGCCGAGCACATCATGCTGCTCGAACAGACTCACCTGCACGACCGTGCCATCCGTCTGCTCGAACTGCTCAACCGCGAGCAGCAGTTTGCCACACTCAAGGCGAACATACAGATGCAGACCCATGCCGACCTCAGCCAGCAGCAACGCGAATACTTCCTCAAGAAGGAAATGGAGAACATCCGTGAAGAATTGGGCGAAGGTGCTCAGAATGAAGCCGAAGAACTGCGCGAACGTGCCAAGCAGATGAAATGGAACGAAGCAACGGCACAGGCTTTTGAGAAAGAGGTGAGAAAATTGGAGCACCAAACGCCGCAGACTCCCGACTACGCCACACAGTATGAATATCTCAACACCTTGCTGCAACTGCCGTGGGGCGTATATACGAAGGACCAAATCAACATTGCGGCAGCCGAACGCGTGCTCAACCAAGACCACTACGGATTAGAGAGTGTGAAGGAGCGCATCCTCGAACATCTTGCCGTACTCAAGGCGCGTGGCGACCTCAAAAGCCCCATCATTTGCCTTTATGGCCCTCCCGGAGTGGGTAAAACCAGTTTGGGACGCAGCATCGCCAAAGCGATGAAACGCAAGTACGTGCGCGTGAGCCTTGGCGGACTCCACGACGAATCGGAAATCCGTGGCCATCGCCGCACCTACATCGGTGCCATGCCCGGACGCATCATTAAGGGATTGCTGACTGCGGGTAGTTCTAATCCCGTCTTCGTCCTCGATGAGATTGACAAGGTGGGACAGCAAACACTCCATGGCGACCCTTCGTCTGCCCTGCTCGAAGTGCTTGACCCCGAACAGAACAAGGCGTTCCACGACAACTACATCGATATGGATTTCGACGTATCGAACGTGATGTTTATCGCCACAGCCAACAACATCTCTACTATCCCTGCCCCACTCCGCGACCGCATGGAACTCATCGAAGTGAGTGGCTACTTGACTGAAGAGAAAGTGGAAATTGCGCGTCGCCACCTCATTCCCAAGCAAATTGAAAACGTGGGACTGCAACGCACAGACGTGAACTTCCAGAAATCTGCTATCGAGAAAATCATCGAAGATTATACCCGCGAATCGGGTGTACGTGAACTCGATAAGCAAATCAGCAAAGTGTTGCGCAAGGTAACGCTCCAACGGAGCCGGTTGGCAGAACCACCAACGGAACGGCAGCGCATCGCCGCCAATGACATAGCCTCATACCTTGGCGTGGAACGATTTAGCCGCGACAAATATGAAGGCAACGCACAAGTGGGTGTCGTGACAGGATTGGCATGGACTTCCGTCGGCGGTGAAATTCTCTTTGTCGAGACTTCACTCAGCAAAGGTAAGGGCGGAAAACTGACACTGACAGGCAATTTGGGAGATGTGATGAAAGAAAGTGCCATGTTGGCGTTGGAATATCTGAAAGCCCACGTGGATATGCTCGGACTGCAACCCGATATTTTCGAAGAATGGAACATCCACGTGCACGTCCCCGAAGGTGCAGTTCCGAAAGACGGTCCTTCAGCAGGCATCACCATCGCCACCTCCATTGCATCGGCACTGACCCACCGCCGTGTACGCAAAAGAGTGGC
>JAFLUS010000016.1:8159-14054 GCA_022508685.1 Prevotellaceae bacterium
CGAGTCGGACTGATGCAGACCGACCATGGTGCCATCGAAACCCCTATATTTATGCCTGTCGGAACGTTGGCAAGCGTGAAGGGTGTACACTTGCGCGAACTCAAAGACGACATCAAGGCGCAGATTATTCTCGGCAACACCTATCACTTGTACTTGCGTCCCGGTACCGATGTCCTTGAAGCCGCAGGCGGACTCCATAAATTCAATGGCTTCGACCGACCGATGCTCACCGATAGTGGTGGTTTTCAAGTGTTCTCGCTCGCAGGCATCCGCAAACTCCGACAGGAAGGCGCAGAATTCCGTTCACACATCGACGGGTCTAAGCATTTCTTCACCCCCGAGCGCGTTATTGACATCGAACGCAGCATCGGTGCCGACATTATGATGGCATTCGATGAATGTCCACCGGGAACGGCAGACTACGACTATGCGCGTAAGTCGCTTGACCTGACGGAACACTGGCTCGACCGCTGCATCGCGCAATATCGTTCCACCGAACCAAAGTATGGTTATCATCAAAGTCTCTTCCCCATTGTGCAAGGCTGCACCTATCGCGATTTACGTCTGCGTGCAGCAGAGAATGTGGCGGCGAAAGAAATGGAAGGCAATGCCATCGGTGGATTGGCTGTGGGTGAACCAGCCGACGTGATGTATGAAATGATAGAAGTCGTCAATGCTGTGCTACCCAAAGACAAGCCACGTTACCTAATGGGGGTAGGTACACCTATCAACATCCTCGAAGCCATCGAACGCGGAGTGGATATGTTCGACTGCGTGATGCCGACCCGTAACGGACGCAACGCAATGATTTTCACTTGGCACGGCACCATCAATCTGCGCAACAAGAAATGGGAAAGCGACTTTACTCCGCTTGACCCGGAAGGAACATCCTACGTGGATTCGACTTATACACGCGCATACGTGCATCATTTGTTTAAGGCACAAGAGTTATTGGCTATGCAAATCGCCAGCATCCACAATCTCGCCTTTTATCTCGAATTGGTGCGTCAGGCACGTCTGCACATTCTCGCAGGAGATTTTGTGGAGTGGAAAGCCCGACAAATTCAAGAACTGGGACGAAGGTTGTAAATCACCCATTGCATCGTCCTTTCAGTTTTATTCTTCTTGCAATTTCATGATAAATATCCTACATAAACGAAATAATAAACAGCATCGCAATCGGTGGCAAACATTCTGCGACCGACTGAAAGACTATATACCGGTTTCGCGCCTCGACCGCTACATTATATGGAAGTTTCTCGGCACATACTTTTTTTCTATTATCCTTATCATCAGCATTGCCGTCGTGTTCGACATCAACGAGAACATTGACAAATTTCTTTCACGCAATGCCACAATGCGCGAAATTCTTGTTGACTATTATCTCAATTTCATTCCTTACTATTCGAACCTCTTCAGCCAACTCTTTGTCTTTATCTCCGTCATATTCTTCACGACCAAACTGGCAGAGAACTCCGAAATCATCGCCATGATGTCTACCGGATTTAGTTTCCGACGACTCATCCGCCCTTATATGATAGCAGCGACCTTCATCGCTATTTTCACTTTTCTGCTCGGTTCATACGTCATACCCAACGGCAATGTGAAGCGCGTTCAATTTGAAAATCGTTACAAACGTAAGAATATCCCTACTTATGCCACCAACGTGCAATTGGAAGTAGATTCTGGCGTCATTGCTTACATTGGTCGTTACGAAAATACCATAAAAACCGGCTACGAATTTCGCCTCGACAAAATCGTTGACAAAAAGATTGTCTCTACCATGCAGGCATCTACTATTCAGTACGACACACTTGCGGAAGAACCTCAACATTGGATTGTGATGAACTATCAGATACGCAACTTGCAAGGAATGCGCGAAATCATTACCAGCGGACTGCGTCTTGATACACTCATCCACATGGAACCGCAAGACTTCCTCATTACCAAAGGACAGCAAGAAACACTGACCACACCACAACTCAAAACCTACATCGAACGTCAGAAGCAACGCGGTTTTGCCAATATTCAGGAATTTGAAGTCGAATATTGGAAACGTGGAGCATCAGCCTTCGCCACCTTTATTCTCACCATTATCGGTGTGTCCATTTCTGCACGGAAACGCAAAAACGGAATGGGTATTGCACTCGGTATAGGCTTAGGACTCATTCTTACTTATATTATGTTCCAGACCATTTCCGCAACTTTTGCCATCAATGCCAATATGCATCCGGCACTCGCGGCATGGTTACCAAACATCGTTTACATTTTCATTGCGTGGTATTTCTACAAGAAAGCACCGCGATAACCATTCAATAACAATTCCATTATACCAACAAGTTTCATCATTATGTATTTCGACGAATTGCCACTTGACGATACCGTTCTTGATGCGCTCGATGCCATGAACTTCGAGCAGTGCACCCCCATACAAGAGAAAGCCATTCCACCACTTTTGCAAGGAAATGACCTCATCGGCGTTGCACAAACTGGTACCGGCAAGACCGCAGCATACCTTTTACCAATTCTGCATCAACTCAATACAGGTGACTATCCTGCAGATGCCATCAACTGCATCATCATGTCGCCTACACGAGAACTGGCACAGCAGATAGACCAACAAGTGGAAGGTTTTGCTTACTACATGCCCGTTTCCAGTGTAGCCGTTTATGGTGGGAACGACGGAATTCGATACGAACAAGAACGAAAGGGACTGACTTGCGGTGCAGACATTATCATCGCCACCCCCGGACGACTCATCAGTCACCTCAACACAGGGCACATCGACCTTTCACGCGTCAGTTTTTTCGTCCTCGATGAAGCCGACCGAATGCTCGACATGGGATTCTATGACGACATTCTCAAAATCGTTTCCTACCTTCCAGCACAGCGACAGACCATCATGTTTTCCGCCACGATGCCGGACAACATACAAAAACTTGCCCGCAACATTCTCAACCATCCCGTTGAGATTAAGATTGCCGTTTCCAAACCGGCTGAAAAAATCCGACAGACAGCCTACATGTGTTACGAAGGCATGAAGGACAACATCGTTCGCAAAATCCTTGCCGACCAATCGCTCGACCGCGTCATTCTGTTTGCATCAAAGAAAACCAAAGTGCGCGAATTGGGACGCACATTCCGAATGCAAGGACTTAGTGTCGGTGCCATGCATTCCGACCTGACCCAACAAGAGCGTGACGATATTATGCACAAATTCCGCAACCGGCACATCAATATCCTCATTGCGACCGATATTGTCAGTCGAGGAATTGACATCGACGACATTCAAATGGTTATCAATTACGATACGCCACACGACCCGGAAGACTACGTCCATCGCATCGGGCGGACGGCACGAGCCAACCGTGACGGACAAGCCATCACACTCGTTACCGAACGTGATTATCCCAATCTGCTCAAAATTGAGAAACTCATCGAGCGTCAGATAGACAAGCCCGAACTCCCCGAAGGATGTGGCGAAAAGCCAACATTCAACATCAACAATCATCAACGCAAAGCCCGTTCCCATGCATCATCTAACCATCGACATAGGAAACACAACAACAAAGGTCGCGATTCACAAAACGGCCACCAACAGCGCCGCAACAGAAATTCCAAACGAGGGGCAGGCGCAAAAGGCAAATCATCGTCCACATCTGCATAATCCTATTGCCACCCACCACATACAGGGGCATCATCTTGACGACCTCACTGCATTCATTGCGCAGTGGGACATTGCTGCCTGCATCGTATCCTCAACGGTTACCCTCACGCCCGTCATGCTGCAGCATATTCACAATTGGCATATCCACCCGACGATAGTTCTTGACGATTGCACCCCATTGCCCATATACAATCACTATTCTACTCCACAAACATTGGGGGCAGACCGCCTCGCCGCTGTTGTCGGTGCGTACTACGAAGCACCTTTGCTCACAGGAGAACATGCTCCCGCACTGGTCATCGACCTCGGTACAGCCATTACCTATGATTTCATCACAAGCGACGGACACTATCTCGGCGGCAACATCTCTCCGGGAATGGATATGCGTTTCCGCGCCCTCCACGCTTTCACGGACAAACTTCCCCTCGTCGACCCGCATGGTGAACATCCATCCATCGGACATTCCACCGACACAGCCATTCGTTGCGGCATTCTCGACGGCATTCGTTACGAAATCGAAGGCACAATCCGCCAATTCCTTGTTAAATATCCACAACTTTTAATATTTTTAACAGGTGGCGACGCGATAGATTTTGAAGAAACGTCAAAAAACCGTATTTTTGCAGACAAATTTCTCGTTGCGAAAGGTCTTAACTACATTTTGCAGTATATCAAAGACAATACAGAAACCGACTTTCAGTCATTATGAAACTACATAGAACCCTTCTCCTCGTCGTCATTCTCATTTGCATGACGAACCACGTTACCGCACAAAACGGCGTCAATTCTCCTTATTCACGATACGGACTCGGTATGCAATCCGACCACGCTCTCGGATTCAACAAGGCTATGAGTGGAGTGGCACTCGGTTTTCGCGACGGACAATCCATCAACGTAGCCAACCCTGCATCCTACTCTGCCGTGGACTCACTCACAGCCATTTTCGACCTCGGTCTCACGCTGCAGAACGGCAATTACAAAATGGGCGGAGTGCAGCAAAACCGCCGCAACACCAGTTTCGACTATTTTGCATTCCATTTCCGTGCCCGTCCGCATTTAGGCATCGCGCTCGGTATTCTGCCATATACGAAAATCAATTATAGTTTCACATCGTCGAGCAATCTCCTCGAAGGAACGGAGAACACGACGACCAGTTACGCATTCAATGGCACAGGCGGTGTTCACCAACTGTTCATCGGAGCCGGTTGGCAGCCATTCAATCGTCTTTCCATCGGTGCAAACCTTTCGTTCCTTTATGGAGATTATCGGCATACAGCCACGATGTCATTCAATTCGACAACCATCTACTCACCCATGCGCGGCTATACGGCAGACATCTCGACCTATAAACTCGATTTCGGCGCACAATACACTCACCCTATCACACCGAAAGACCAGTTAACCATCGGATTTACATACGGACTCGGACACGACATCAACAACAGAGCCGTGCGCTTCACACGTACCATCAACTCCAGTTCTGCTGTACAGACCGACACTACAGAAACCATCCACAAAGCCTTTCAACTCCCCCACTCGTTTGCAGCCGGACTGGCGTGGAATCACAACAATCGATGGATAGTCGGCATTGACGCCACATGGGACAAATGGAGCAACTGCCGTTTCCCTGCACAAGAAGATGACACCTACCAAAGCACTACGGGACAACTCAACGACCATCTGCGTCTGGCAATAGGTGCTTCATTCACACCCAACACTGAAAGCCGACGCTACTTCAGCCGCATTACCTATAAAGCCGGAGCCTACTGCGCACAACCGTATGCTAAAACCGATGCTGCCGACTTGCAAACGGACAAACCGCTGGAATTCGGTGTAAGTGCCGGATTTACTCTTCCCATACAGAACCGCAACCTTTGGCGCAGCAGTCCGAAAATCAATGTTGCATTCCAATGGGTACACACCAGCATTCCATACGTCGGATACACCAGTCATCGTCAGGAGAAACTCACCGAAAACTATCTTCGTCTGTCTCTCGGTCTGACGTTCAGCGAACGTTGGTTCTACAAGTGGAAAGTACAATAACCATTCGACAAGCCCATTCTTTGTGTACGCAACCTGAACACTTCGCTCCATGATGCGCATTCTGAGACATTTCCCAATCTTGGCAGTCATTGCAGCCTGCGTCATCCTGTTCGCCACCGCCGCATGCAGTAACGATGAAGAACATTTTGCACCAGCCATAGAAAATCGCGATTCTCTCCCCGTAT
>JAFLUS010000160.1 GCA_022508685.1 Prevotellaceae bacterium
GGGTGGTTATCAACCAAAGGTTATCCTTTGAACAACTCTGAATGAGAACCAAGTCGTAAGATGCCTATTTGTTGTTCGTTTTCGTCTATCCAAATCAACAAAAAATCGCCCTCTATGTGACATTCCATGCAACCTTTGTATTCTCCTGTGAGAAAATGTGGTCTGAATTTTTTGGGAATTGGAATTTCGTCACGGAGCATTTGGAGAATTTCTGCAACTTTCTCCATTTTTCGTGGTTGGTTTCTAAACCTTTTGGCGTCTTTCTTAAACTGCGTGGAGAACCGTAGTGTTTTCATAGTCCCATCGATTTGTACATGGCTTCAACGCTGGATACGTCGAGTGTACCTTGCAATTTTCCTTCTTGCGCTTCTTTGATTGCGGCAAGGGTTTCGTCGTTGGGCTCATGATATGCAATGTCGAGTAGTGCAGTCTCTACAAAATTGTTCAGACTGCGATTTTCTCTTTTTGCCATCCTCCGTAGTTTGTCGATTAAATCGACGGGAAGTCTGAAACTTTGGGCTTTTCTTTGTATTGCAATATCCATCTTTTTCCTTTTGTGCGCAAATATAGTACATTTGCAGGATATACACAAGCAAATGTGCGTTGTATTGGTTATGATTGATTTTTTTAGGCTTAATTTTTATAAATTGGCGATACCTGAGAAGTGGAAAAATTTTCAAAATTGAAAACCGAAATCGTAAGAGTGTTCAAATGTTTGCGTACTTCGGCGAAAGTGTGTATCTTTGCAAGGAGAAAATCGGAAGGCTGACAGCATATTCATATATATTATATAGAAAGGAACAGTTTATGGAAATTACAAGTGCAAATTTTGAAGAGATTGTCAATAGCGGCAAACCCGTTGTGTTGGACTTTTGGGCTACGTGGTGCGGCCCGTGCCGTCGCGTGGCACCCATTATCGAGGAAATGGCGGCCGAGTTTGAAGGCAGCGCGATTGTGGGCAAGGTAGACGTGGAGGAGGAAGACGACCTCGCTGCGAAGTTCGGCATCCGCAACATTCCCACCGTGCTCTTCCTGAAGAACGGCGAGGTGGTCGACAAGGTGGTCGGCGCTACGGGAAAGGACGCTTACGTGGAGAAACTCAAAGCCCTGCTTTAATACCGACAACGACATGAATCTTGACGACGAATTGCTGCAAGACGCAGAGGACAGCGTGCAGGCTGTGGCGTTCATCCGCAACTATCTGCCGCAGGAACTGAAGGAGAAGTTCACGGACGACGACCTCTATTACATGCTCGACGTGCTGCTGGAGTGCTACACCGAGACGGACGTGCTCGACGTGGAACCCGATGCCGACGGCTATGCCGACATCGACCTCGAACGCATCGTCGACTACGTCGTCCGCAAGGCGAAGAAGGAGCAGATGGGGCCTTACGAGCCCGACGACGTGCTGCTCGTCGTGCAAGCCGAGATGGACTACTCCGAGCAGGTGGCTGAAGAAGACTGACGCAACCGATACCGATGGCAGACAATCACCGACAGAGTCTGTATCAGCAACAGCGTGAAGCGCAGATACAAAAGTTGTCGCCGCAACAATACTTGCTGGCGACGCTTTTGGAATTGCCCGTCACTGACCTCGAACAGCGTGTCCGCGACGAATTGTACGAAAACGTGGCGTTGGAGGAAGGGCGGGAAACTACCGATGAAATCGACGATTTTGACACTTCCGACGATGCTGACGGCCGCACGTCCGACGATGTGGACGAGGCGTCTGCCGAGTCGCTTTCCGTCTACGATGACGACGACTTGCCCACGTACACGCCCAACGGGAGAACCGACGTGGGTGCTGAAATTCCGATAGGCGACACGCGCAGTTTCATCGAAGACCTTCAGGCGCAGATTGCCGACTACGACGTCGACGACCACCAGCGTCTGCTCATCGACTATCTCATCGGGTCGCTCGACGACCGCGGTTTTGTCGACCGCCCGCTGCACCACATTGCCGACGACCTCCTGTTCAACCACAACGTCGAAACCGACGAACGCGAATTGGAACAGGCGCTTGCCGTGCTGCAGCGGTTCGACCCCGTCGGCATCGGGGCACGCACGTTGCAAGAGTGTCTGCTCATTCAAATCGACCGGCAGATTGAGGATTTGCAATCCGACGAACCTCATGCCGTCACCTCGTCGCTCACGCCCGAACAGCACGAAGCACGTCTGCGTCTGTTGCGTCTTGAACGTGCCATAATTGCCGATGAATTCGCCCTTTTTGAACGGAATGAACTGCAACGGATGGCAGATGCACTCGGTGTGTCGACGGAACGCATCCAGACTGCCGTCGAGGCCATCAGCCGGCTCAATCCGCATCCGGGACGTTCGCTCCACGAAGCAGCCGACGACCGCGTGCAGACGGTCGTTCCCGATTTCATCGTCGAAACCGACCACGAACGCAGCATCTCGTTCACGCTCAACAATGGCGAAGTGCCGCCGCTGCACGTCAGCCGCGACTACTTGCAGCAACTGCAGCACTCGCAGGGCGATGTCGCTCACATGACGCGGCCGCAACGCGATGCCTACGTCTATACGAAGCAGAAGGTGGAGGCTGCGCAGATGTTCATCACTGCCATTCGCCAACGTCAGCAGACGCTGGTGCTGACGATGCAAGCCATCATCGACCTGCAGCGCGACTTCATCCTCACGCAGGACGATTATCGCCTGCAGCCCCTCCGTCTGGCAGACGTGGCGCAGCGCACGGGCATGAACATTTCCACCATTTCGCGGGTGGTCAACAGCAAGTACGCCATGATTGACGGCGTGCTCTATCCGCTCAAGTATTTCTTTCTGCGCTCGAAAACCAATGCCGACGGGCAGGCCGTCGTCCGCACGCGCATCGACCCGCTCTTGCGCAGCATCATCGAAAACGAAGACAAGCAAAACCCGCTGTCCGACGAACAGATATCCGTGCTGATGAAGCAGAAGGGCGAGGCCATCAGCCGACGCACCGTGGCGAAATATCGCGACGAATTAGGTATCCCGGTTGCTGCCTTGCGCCGTCGCATCCAATAAATTGAACACCAACGTGAAACGAATGCTCATTCTCTCGGCGAAGATACTTTCCGCTTTGTTTTCGCCTTTCTATGCGCCGTTGTGGGCGTTTGTGTGGCTCTTCATCTTCAGCCGTTTCCGTGTGATGACGTTGGGCTACAAAATCTATATGCTGGTGCTGGTGGCAAGTTTTACCATCATCATTCCCCGCGTCACCATCTACATCTTCCGCCGTCTCAACAACTGGAGCCGTTGGCAACTGAACCATCGGCAACATCGCCACATGCCTTATGTGCTGTCGCTGTTGAGTTATGCCACCTGTCTGCTGCTGATGACGCAAAGCAACACGTGGATGTTCTTTCGGAGCATCATCATGGCGGCATTGGTGATACAGGTGCTCTGCTTTCTCATCAACATGAAGTGGAAAATCAGCATCTACATGGCAGGCATGGGCGGATTGGTCGGCGTGGTGGTGGCATTCAGCATCCTGTTCTATTTCAATCCTTTGCTTCCTCTCATTCTGCTGATTTTGCTGTCGGGCGCAGTGGGCAGCAGTCGCATGATGCTGCAGCAGCACAGCCTGATGCAGATTTTCGCCGGCTTCGTCGTCGGTCTCGGCTGTTCGTTCGTCTTTCTGCTGTTTCCGTGGTTTGAGTGGATGTCGTTCTTGATACCTTAGTCATTCATTTATTTAATCATTCAGTTTATATGACACCATCAGTTAGCATCATCATGGGTAGCACAAGCGACCTGCCCGTTATGGAGAAAGCGGCAAAAATTCTCGATGAATTCGGCATTTTTTTCGAAATGTCGGCACTTTCGGCACACCGCACGCCGGTAGCCGTTGAAGAATTTGCGCGCACGGCAGAGAGCCGTGGAGTGAAAGTCATTATTGCCGGTGCCGGCATGGCAGCAGCGCTGCCGGGCGTCATTGCAGCCGGTACGACGTTGCCTGTCATAGGCGTACCTATCAAGGGCAGCGCGCTGGACGGAATGGATGCCGTGCTGTCGATGCTGCAAATGCCTCCGGGCATTCCCGTGGCGACGGTTGCCATCAATGGTGCACAGAATGCCGCTCTGCTGGCTGTGCAGATGTTGGCGCTGTCCGACAAGGAATTGGCTGCCAAGTTTGCCGATTACAAAGAGCAACTGAAGCAGAAAATCGAAAAGGCTAATGCCGATTTGGCAGCAGTCGAATACGCACACAAAACGAACTGATATGAACGAAGTGGTGCAGAAGCCGCAGACCTACCGCCGTCGGCAGACGCAGGTGGTGAACGTGGGTGGCGTGCCGATGGGTGGCGACCACCCCATCCGCGTGCAGTCGATGACCAACACGTCGACGATGGATACGGAGGCGTGTGTGGAGCAAATTCTGCGCATCGTGGCTGCCGGAGGCGAGTATGTGCGCCTGACGACGCAAGGGCTGAAAGAGGCAAAAAACCTCGAATTCATCGGGAAAAACCTGCGTTCGCGCGGCTGCAACGTGCCATTGGTGGCAGACGTGCATTTCAACGCCTATGTGGCAGATGAGGCTGCACAATATGCACAAAAGGTGCGCGTCAATCCCGGCAACTATGTCGACCCCGCGCGGAAGTTTGCCCACATCGACTATACGGATGCCGAATATGCCGATGAAATCGGGAAAATTGAACAGAAATTCGTCCCCTTTCTGCGCATTTGCAAGGAACACCACACGGCAGTCCGCATCGGTGTAAATCATGGTTCGTTGAGCGACCGCATCATGTCGCGCTATGGCGATACACCCGAAGGAATGGTGGAATCGTGCATGGAGTTTCTGCGCATTTGCGTGCGTGAGCAATTTACGGACGTCGTGATTTCTATCAAAGCCAGCAACACGGTCGTGATGGTGACGACGGTGCGTCTGCTCGTGCAGGCAATGGAGCGCGAACAGATGGCGTTCCCATTGCATTTGGGCGTTACCGAAGCCGGTGAAGGCGAGGACGGACGCATCAAGTCTGCCGTTGGCATTGGTGCGTTGCTCTGCGAAGGCATTGGCGACACCATCCGTGTTTCGCTCAGCGAAGCACCCGAACGCGAGATACCCGTTGCGCTCAAAATGGTCGAATTCATCGAGGAATGTGCCCGTCTGCGCAGCGAAGCAGAAGCGCATATTGCCGACGATACGGTGACGCTGCATCTGCACGAGACGGATTGGGAAACGCTGCAACTGAAAGCCGCCATGGCAGTCGGTGCACTTTTCATCGACCAACGCGCCCACCGTCTGGTCATTCACAACGACGGATTTGCTGCCGAACGGCTCAACGAACTGGCGGATGCCATTCTGCAAGCAGCGCGTATCAAGTTTACGAAACCCGAATTCATTTCGTGTCCGGGCTGCGGACGCACGCTCTACAATCTGGAAGACACGATTGCCCGCATCAAGTCGGCAATTCTTGCCCGTGCAGCCGTGAACCCACGTTTCCGCAC
>JAFLUS010000161.1:0-2758 GCA_022508685.1 Prevotellaceae bacterium
TAACACTTAAATGTTAATTTTAACACTGGTTGTTAAAGGAATTTAACATTTCGGACTGACGACATATCGACAAGGAAGGGCCTTCAGGCATCGTCATCCTGTGCGCCTCGTTTTGACTGCCAAAAGGGCATTTTTTGACGTGCAATGTTGTATGGCATCCGATTTTTTCGTACTTTTGCGTACATATTCCAACTAAAACACGCTGATTGAAATGAACAGATTACTGACTATGGTGCTTGCGCTGCTCACGTGGGGGTGCGTGCAGGCGCAGACCGACGCCGAGACGATTGGGGCGTGGGCACAGACGCCACCGATGGGATGGAACTCGTGGGACTGCTATGGCCCGACGGTGGTGGAGAGTGAAGTGAAACAGAATGCCGACTATATGGCTGCGCACTTGCTACCGTATGGGTGGGAATACGTGGTGGTGGACATCCGCTGGTTTGTCGAGAACGACAAGGCGGGCGGATACAACCAGACGAACCCGATTTACGACATGGACGAATATGGCCGCTACATTCCGGCGCCCAACCGCTTTCCGTCGTCGGTCAACGGGGCGGGCTTCAAGCCGCTTGCCGACTACGTGCACGCGAAGGGGCTGAAATTCGGCATCCACATCATGCGCGGACTGCCCAAGAAGGCGGTGCAGCAGAAGTGTCCCGTGCTCGGGACGGACGGCATCACGTGCGACCAAATCTACAGCACGGATTCTGCCTGCACGTGGCTTGCCGACAACTACAAGGTGGACTACCGCAAACCGGGTGCGCAGGAGTATTACAACAGCATTTTCGACCTCTATGCCTCGTGGGGCGTCGACTTCATCAAGGTGGACGACATTGCCCGTCCGTATCACCGCGCCGAAATCGAGATGATTCACAAGGCCATCATGCAGACGGGACGCCCGATGGTGCTGAGCCTGTCGCCGGGCGAGACGCCGTTGGGACAGGTCAGCCACTTGCGGCAGAATGCCAACATGTGGCGCACGGTGGACGACTTCTGGGACAACTGGAGCCACCTCAACTATTCGTTCGGCATCTGCGCCAAGTGGGCTCCCTACATACAGGACGGACACTATCCCGATGCCGACATGCTGCCGCTGGGGCGCATCAGCATCCGTGGCGAACGTGGCGCGGAGCGCTGGAGCAACTTCACGCGCGACGAGCAGTACACGCTGATGAACCTGTGGACGATATTCCGTTCGCCGCTGATGTTCGGTGGCGAACTCACGCGCAACGACGATTTCACCAATTCGTTGCTGACGAACGAGGAGGTGCTCTACATGCACAAGAATTCTGCCAATAACCGGCAAGTCGTTGCCGACGGCAGCATCATCGTCTGGGGAGCCGACGACCGCCACTCCGACGACAAGTTTGCCGCCCTCTTCAACACGGGCGGCGAAGAGACGGTCAACGCCAAGGCGTCGCTCTACCGCAGCGGCATCATCTCCTATCTGACGACGGGCTACAGCACCGACGTGGACGTCGAAATTCCCGAAGGCTCGAAGCAGTTGCTCCTCGTCGTGACTGACGGCGGCGACGGCTACGATTGCGACCACGCCGACTGGATTAACCCGACGCTCCACTTTGCAGACGGAACGACGAAACGCCTCACCACCCTCACGCCTATCCGCAAGACGGCCGGATGGGGCAGCGTGCAATTCAACAAGAACCTCAACGGCGGAACGCTCTCCGTCAACGGAAAGAAATACACCTACGGCATCGCCACTCATGCCGAGTCGCTCCTGCTCTACGAACTGCCCGACGGCGTCGTCCGTTTCACGGCGCTTGCCGGACTCGACAACACCGGTACAGACCAAGGTTCGAAGTCGAGCGTCGAGTTCCTCGTCTACAACTACGACGCGACCATCGAGCCTCAGACCACCGATGCCAACGCGGGCAGCAAGACGCTCATCGTCGACCCCAGCAAGCAGGTGGCACACAGCGGATACGTGAGCCGCACCCACCGCAATGCCGTTGAAATGACGGCCGACATCACCGGTGCAGAAAAACTCTACCTCGTCGTGACGAACGGCGGTGACAACTTCAACTACGACCACGCCGACTGGGCGAACCCCGTGCTCGTGGATGCCGACGGCAACGAGACGTCGCTCACCGATTTCGCATGGGATGCCAACCCCATCAACGGCTGGAACGCACCGCAGAAGAACCGCAACAACGACGGCGGCACCATCGTCATTGCGGGCACGTCGTATGCCAAGGGCTTCGGCGTGAACAGCCCGTCGATGCTGACCTTCACCCTGCCCGACGACCACGACTTCGTGCAGTTCAAGACCATCGTCGGCTATGACGACGACGCGAAGAACGCCCCCAACGGCGTGACGATGGAATTCCACGTCTTCACGCAAGACCCGACGCCGGCGACCACCGAACGCATCACGCTCGACCTCGCCACGCACGGATTTGCCGACAACCAACTCGTGCGCATCACCGACATGTGGACAGGCGAGGACATGGGCACATTCTGCGGCACGCAGTTCGGCATCGACGTCAATTCGCATGGCAGCCGCCTCTTCCGTCTGCACCCCGACGGCTTTGCCGACGACATCGCTGCCCCGAGCATCCGCAACACGCGCAACGGCCGTCCCTACGAGAAGCAGGCCAAGGCGATGAACCGCACCATCTATCGCCTCGACGGCACGCCCGTCAACCGTCCGACGAAAGGCATCAACATCCAGAACGGACGCAAATACATCACGACGAAATAACACCTGCACATTGCATCAACCGAAGCGTGGCTC
>JAFLUS010000161.1:2858-5436 GCA_022508685.1 Prevotellaceae bacterium
CAAATACATCACGACGAAATAACACCTGCACATTGCATCAACCGAAGCGTGGCTCTCTCGGCGAGAGAGCCACGTTTTTCTCTTTTTGTTTTGCTATCTGCGCAGAAAGGCTTAACTTTGCAGAGCATATATATACAGCGACATGACGGAAGATTTTGACATACGAGAAGAGCGATATTCGTCGTCGAAGGAGAAGGACTTCGAGAATGCGTTGCGCCCTCTGCGGTTCGACGATTTCAGCGGACAGGCGAAGGTGGTGGAAAATCTCGCCATCTTCGTGGAAGCAGCGAAGTTTCGCGGCGAACCGCTCGACCACACGCTCCTGCACGGCCCTCCCGGACTGGGCAAGACGACGCTATCCAACATCATTGCCAACGAACTGGGCGTGGGCTTCAAGGTGACGTCGGGGCCCGTGCTCGACAAGCCGGGCGACCTCGCCGGCATCCTCACGTCGTTGGAACCGAACGACGTGCTGTTCATCGACGAAATCCACCGTCTGTCGCCCGTCGTCGAAGAGTACCTCTACTCCGCCATGGAGGACTACCGCATCGACATCATGATTGACAAAGGGCCGTCGGCACGCAGCATACAGATAGACCTCAATCCGTTCACGCTGGTGGGTGCCACCACGCGCAGCGGACTGCTGACGGCTCCGCTCCGTGCACGTTTCGGCATCAACATGCACCTCGAATACTACGATGCCACCATTCTGCAGCGCATCATCAGCCGCAGTGCCCACCTGCTGTCGGTGCCGTGCGACGCCGATGCCGCAGCCGAGATTGCAGGCCGCAGCCGTGGGACGCCACGAATTGCCAACGCACTGCTGCGGCGTGTGCGCGACTTCGCCCAAGTGCGTGGCAACGGACGCATCGACGTCGACATTGCACACGTTGCATTGGAGGCACTCAACATCGACCGTTTCGGACTCGACGAAATTGACAACAAGATTCTTACGACCATCATCGACAAGTTCAAGGGCGGCCCCGTCGGAGTAGGCACGATTGCCACAGCCGTAGGCGAAGACGCGGGCACGCTGGAGGAAGTCTACGAGCCGTTCCTCATCAAGGAAGGCTTTATCAAACGCACGCCACGCGGCCGCGAAGTGACGGAACTGGCGTATCGCCACCTCGGCCGCACCCCGATGAACGAGCCGCTGATGGGCAGTCTGTTTTAACGTATGGACAACAACACGCAGCATGCAGGCGGAAAAGGTGCCAACCTGTCGACGTTGGTGAAAGATACCGCCATTTACGGTTTGAGCAGCATCGTGGGACGTTTCCTCAACTATCTGCTCGTTCCCCTCTATACCATCAAAATCAGTGCGGAAAGCGGTGGCTACGGCGTCGTCACGAACGTGTATGCCTACACCGCCCTCCTCATGGTGCTACTGACCTTCGGCATGGAAACCACGTTCTTCCGCTTCGCCAACAAAGAAAGCGAACATCCGCAGTCGGTATTTACCAACGCGCTCTGCGTCGTCGGCACGTTGTCGCTCCTGTTCGTAGGCAGCATCCTGCTGATGCTGCACCCCATTTGTGCACGTTTAGGCTATGCCGACCACCCCGAATGGGTGTGGATGATGGCGCTGACGGTGGCCATCGATGCCATGCAAGCCGTGTTCTATTCGCTGCTGCGGTTTCAGAAACGCGCCATCAAGTTTGCCACACTCAAACTGGCATTCATTGCGCTGAACATCGTTGCCAACCTCATTTACTTCCTGTTCATCGGCAACGACGTTACCTATGTGTTCAGCATCAATCTGGCATGCACGGCAGTGATGTCGGTCGCATTCATCCCCGAAATTCGACAGATGCAGTGGCGGACGGACGGCGCACAACTGCGACGGATGCTCAGTTATTCGTGGCCCATCTTCATCCTCGGCATTGCCGGCATCCTCAATCAGACCGTCGACAAAATCATCTTCCCGCTGGTCTACCCCAATGCCACAGAAGCACAAGTGCAACTCGGCATCTACGGCGCATGCGTGAAGATAGCCATGATTATGGCAATGATTACGCAGGCATTCCGCTATGCCTATGAACCCTACGTATTCTCCAACAGCAAGGAACGCAATTCGACGGCAACATACGCGAAAGCGATGAAGTATTTCATCATCTTCACCCTGCTGGCCTTCCTCGTCGTCGTCGGCTACATGGACGTGTTGAAGAACCTCATCGGACGCGACTACCACGACGGCCTTCGCGTCGTACCGATTGTCATGGCAGCCGAAATCATGATGGGCATCTACTTCAACCTCTCGTTCTGGTACAAACTCATCGACCGCACCATTTGGGGCGCATGGTTCTCGCTTGCCGGCTGCACCGTCCTCATCTGCGTCAACCTCATTTTCATTCCCCGCTACGGCTACATGGCTTGCGCGTGGGGCGGCTTTGCCGGTTACGCCACCGCCATGCTGCTGAGTTACTTCGTGGGACAGCGCAAGAACCCGATAGACTATCCGCTCCGCAGCATTGCCCTCTACACCCTGTTGGCACTCGCCCTCTTCGTCGTCATGACCTATGTGCCCACCACGTGGCACATCGTCCTGCGCCTTGCCGTCAACACCCTGCTCATCGCC
>JAFLUS010000162.1 GCA_022508685.1 Prevotellaceae bacterium
TCCCAGATGTCGTTGGTTTCAAGAAGTTCGGCGAAGTTGTGATAACGCTTCTGTGCGCTGATTTCTTCGATTTGTGCTTCTACAGCCTCATCGTAGGTCGGGGCGGGTACGTCGCGGATGACGCCGAGGGCAATGGGGAAGTCGGGCCCTTCCATCATGGCGAGTTTCAGTTGCAGGGTGTTGTCTTCGCAGTGTGCGTCGTGCACGAGGAGGTCGTTCTCCGTGATGCCGTTCTCGCCGAGTTTGACGACTTTCAGTCCGAAGCCTTCCTGCATGATGCCGTATTCGTTGTGCTCGCCGAATACCATCGGTTCGCCTTGACGGAGATAGATGGCGTTGCGGGCACGTCCTTCCTTGGAATAGACGCTGTCGTGTGTGCCGTCGTTGAAGATGACGCAGTTTTGCAGGATTTCGCACACGGATGCACCTTTGTGCTCGTAGGCGGCACGGAGAATGTCAATCGTGCCGGCAGCGTCGGTGGCGACGGCGCGGGCGAAGAAGTGACCGCGGGCTCCGAAGCACAGTTCGGCAGGACGGAACGGGTCTTCCACCGTACCATAGGGACTGGATTTGCTGACGAAACCGCGGGGGCTTGTCGGCGAATATTGTCCTTTGGTCAAGCCGTAAATGCGGTTGTTGAGCAGAATCATTTTGAGGTTGATGTTGCGGCGATTGGCATGGATGAAGTGGTTTCCGCCGATGGCGAGTCCGTCGCCGTCACCGCTGACTTGCCACACGGTGAGTTGCGGATTGGCCACCTTCACGCCCGTAGCGATGGCTGCTGCGCGTCCGTGAATGGTGTTCATGCCGTAGGTAGCCATGTAGTGGGGAAGGCGGCTGGAGCATCCGATGCCGCTGATGACGGCGTTCTGTTCGGGCGGAACGCCGATTTCTGCCATTGCCTTGTGGAATGCGGCAAGGAAGAAGTGGTCGCCGCATCCCGGACACCATCGTGGTTGTCCTTTCTTATAGTCTTGCTGTGTATATGCCATAATGAATGTGGGTATTTCGATTCTGGTGGTTGTTGACTGCGGGTCAGTTCTTGCCTTCGTTCAGCACTTGCAGGAAATGGGCGGTGAGGCTTGCTACTTCAAATGGTTGACCCTTCACTTCGTTGTACTGCAGAGGGACGAATCCGTCGACTTTCATGCGGAGCCATGCTGCCAACTGTCCCATGTTCTGCTCTGCCACGACGACGCGCGGATATTTGCGCAGCACGTCGGCAGTGTTTGCCGGCAGTGGATTGATGTACTTGAAGTGTGCCAACGCCACGCGATGTCCCTGCGTGCGGAGTTCGTCCATTGCTGCATGGAGGTGGCCAAACGTGCCACCGAAGCCCACAATCAGCAGGTCGGCATCGTCGGCATCGCCCAGCACGTCGAGGTCGGGCACGGGGATGCGGTCAATCTTCTGCTGACGCAGCGTCGTCATGAGGTGGTGGTTTTCGGGATTGGTGCTGATAGCGCCTGTCTGCGCATCCTTTTCCAATCCGCCGAGAATGTGGGCAAAGCCCTCGCGTCCGGGCACAGCCCAGTAGCGCACGCCTTCGCTGTTGCGCATGTAGGGCGTCCACGTTCCGCGCAGTTCTTCGGGCACGTAGGGCGGACGAATATCGGGATAATCTTCCAAATTGGGCAATTTCAAGGCACCGCTGCCGTTGGCGACGAACGCGTCGGTAAGGAGCACGACAGGCGTCATGTGTTCAAGCGCCGTCTTTGCTGCCATATAGGCGGCGTCGAAGCAGTCGGTCGGGCTCGTGGCAGCCATGACTGGCATGGGCGATTCGCCGTTTCTGCCGAACAGCACTTGCAGCAGGTCGGTCTGCTCGGACTTGGTCGGCAGTCCCGTTGCAGGCCCGCCGCGTTGCACGTCGAGCACGACGAGCGGCAGTTCCATGATGACGGCGAGGTTCATGGCTTCCGATTTCAGACAGATGCCCGGACCCGACGTCGACGTGACGGCGAGTGCACCGGCAAACGATGCGCCCACTGCACTGGCACAGCCGCTAATCTCGTCCTCGCATTGCACCGTCTTCACCCCGAGCGACTTGTGCTTGGAGAGTTCGTGCAGCACGTCGGTGGCAGGGGTGATGGGGTACGAACCGAGATAGAGTTGCAGACCGGCTTTCTCGGCAGCCGCAATGAATCCGTAAGCCGTTGCCTTGTTGCCGGTGATGTCCATGTATCTGCCCGGCACCTTGTGCTTGGTCTCCACCCGATAGACGTTGGCAACGCTCGAGTGCGTGTTGTGTCCGTAATCGTATCCAGCCTGCACGACGCGGATGTTGGCTTCAGCCACGGCAGGTTTTTTCGCAAATTTTTCCCGCAGAAAATTGAACGCCACGTTGAGGTCGCGGTCGAACAACCAGCAGACGAGCCCGAGTGCAAACATGTTGCGGCACTTCATGATGCTCTTCACGTCCATGCCCGTGTCGGCGAGGCAGTCCTTCACCATCTGCGTAATGGGGCAGGCAATGACGCGGTCGGGGTCGATACCCATTTCGCCGAGATAGTCTGCAGTGGCAAATTCAGCCTTCTTCAGGTCGGCTGCACCGAACGAGTCGGTGTCAATGATGATGGCTGCACCCGGTTTGGCATAGCGATATTGCGTCTTCAGCGCCGCAGCATTCATCGCCACGAGCACGTCGCACTTGTCGCCCGGCGTATACACCGTTTCAGCCCCGATATGCACTTGGAAACCGCTGACACCCGTGAGCGAACCTTGCGGAGCGCGGATGTCGGCAGGATAATCGGGGAACGTACTGATACTGTTGCCCACGGTGGCAGACACCGTGGAAAAGATGTTACCGGCAAGTTGCATTCCGTCGCCAGAATCGCCTGAGAAGCGGACGACGACGTCAGTCAACTCCTTGATTTCTATTTGTTCAGCCATATTGTTGAGTTAGGTTATTTGTGCAAAGTTCTGAAAAATCTGCAAAACCGCAAAATGTTTCTCCGGAAAAAGGCAAAAATACGTCCATGTTTTTGCGTTGCGAAAGCCGAAAAATAGGTGCGCATCAAAGCAAGAGTTGCGATGCGGCGCAATAAAATTTCTGATGCATCGCCATGAAACTGGCGACGCATCAGAAAATCGGTTGTGATAGAACACAGAAAAACAAGTGCTTAGAATGGGTCAGTTCTGCGCAGCAGACCTATCATTCCGTGATGACGAGGAATTTTGCCACAGCACCCTTCTTGCCTTCGCTGTCGGTGGCAAGCACGTAGTAGATGCCGCTGGTGCAGCGTTGACCATTGGAAAGACGGCCGTTCCACGTGTACTGTCCGCCGACGCTGGTGCCGTGGTTGACGAGGTAGCCGGCTGCGTTGACGATTTTGACGTCGGTGTCGTACATGAGTCCGGTGATGGAGATGCTGCCTTGATAGTTGGGACGGACGGGGTTGGGATAGACGATGACGTTGTCGCTGTCGAAGGATGCAGCGGGGTCGGTGGCGTCGCCCATGTAGGAAACGAGTCCGGCATCGGTGGCGATGAACACTTCACCGGTGGTGCCGTTGATGGCAATGTCGTTGATGATGTTGGAAGTGAGCGGACTGTTGTCTTGCGTGAAGTTGTGAATGGTCTCGGTGCCGTCGGGGCTGACGAGGAAGACGCCCGAACCGTCGGTGCCTATCCATTTGCGGTTGCCGCCGTCGATGGCGATGCAGGTGACGGGCACTTCAAAAAGGAGATAATCGGCGAGGTTGGAACCGTCGTTGCGAGGAATTTTCGGTTGGGTGAGATAGAAGTCGTCGTCGAACACGGCTGCGGGATTGTAACTGACGAAGATGCCGCGGTCGCAACCCATCCACATGGCGCCGTCGAGGTCTTCGCAGAAACAATAGAAGAGGGTCGGCGTCTCGGTCGTTCCGTCTTGGTTGACGAGGGCGGAGCGGAAGCGGTGGGTGAAGTATTTGGTATCGGCTCCGTGTTGGTTGGGATTGACGACGAGGAAGCCTGCCGACTGGTTGCTGTTGGTTGCACGACGGCTGTTCATCCATGCCCAACCGCGCCGGTCGAAGACGGTGTGGTCGAACGTCTGATAGCCTTTCACTTCGGGCACGTAGTATGCCGTCCATGTGCCGTCGTTGCGGAGGATGCGCACGATGGTGTCGGTTTCGTTGTTGAGCATCCACAGGTTGCGCTGTCCGTCGTATGCCAGTCCGGTGACGCGCACGAAGAGTTTGGCACGCGGGTTGTCGGGCAGGATGCTGCGGATGGGCGAGTTGTCGCAAGTGTGGTTCGCCACGAGTTGCTGGTCGCGGAATTCATAGATGCCCGAACGTGCCGTTCCGGCAAAATGATGTCGGGCATCGGCGGGGTCCTGCACGATGTCGGTCACGTTCGTGTAGTAGAGCGACTCGCTGTTGAGCGCCTTGGCAGCCGTTTCGTCGAAAGCCGTCCAGTGGTTGTTTTCGTACTGCATGATAGTGCCTTCGTGGTTGATGCCGACGTAGTTGAACGTACCGCCGGTGACGAGCAGCCGCTGTCCGCCAACGAACTTCAGGCTATAGGCATAGTTGCGGAGCGGGCTGTCGGGAATGACTGACGAGACGACGGTGTTGCCGTTGGCATCGACGCCCGTGAGTCCCTCGCTGCCGCTGGCACGCCACGTGGTTGCACCCTGCGTGGCAGTGGCAGACGGACGGATTTGCGTGCCGTTCGCCGTGTTGGGCATGTCGGCAGCCGTGACGACGCTCCACTTGTTCGGGTCGAGCAAGTTGTCGGCAGTGTTGCCCCGATAGATGCCGGCGGGCGTCGTGGCATAGAGCATCTGTCCGTCGACGGTGACTCTGCTGACGGGGTAGCCGAAGTCGTAGTGGTCGCCGAAGATATGTTGGTCGAGTTGCACGCAGACGATGCCGGAATTGGTGGCGATGTAGAGCATGGCGCCGTCGATGCTGATGTCGTTGAGCGTGCGGTCGCGCACCGATTTCAGTTTGAAGTCAGGCATGTTGTAGGCTTCCTCGTCGTTGCCGAGCAAGTCGATGTTGCCGTTTTCGTAGATGACGACCAGTTCGCCGGTAGCCGCACACGGCAGGATGCTGTGTATGCTGCGGTCGTGCAGTGCCAGCGTCTTGTCGTACGTCTGCACGTGCGTGTCGGCAGGGTCGTAGGAATAGAGGTTTCCGTCGCTCAGCACGTAGACGAGTCCGTGCAGCGCAGCCACTTGCGTCGCATTGTGGTAGGCGTTGTAGATGTGCCAGTCGCCGTTGTCGGCAGTGGCAGTCGTCGTGAACAGCAGCGTGCATAGTGCTGCGATATATGTGCTGAAAGTGCGTGCAGCGGTCTTCATATCGAATGATTTTGGAATCTTGTTTTTAACAATAACGGAGTTGCTGCAGATTTATTGAAGGGGCAGTCTGCAAATATCTGCAAAACTACAAAAATCGCTGAACTT
>JAFLUS010000163.1 GCA_022508685.1 Prevotellaceae bacterium
CGAATACGCGCTTTCAGAATCGACAATGCTTGCCAGCGTCACGACTTCTTCGTGCGTCAGTCCTAATTGGTTGGCTTTTGCACTGCGTTCTTCGGTCCAGAATCGTTGGTTTTCTTTGGCAAATCTTTGCAGAAGGTCGTCGGCCGATATGTCCCATCGCACTTCGTAGGTGTTGGGGATGAAGAGGGCGGGAAACGTTTCTTTGGTATAGCCCAACTGCTTCAGGGACGTGGTGTCACTGAATGTACTGACCAGTGCTACGGAGTCAATCATCAATTTATCAGCCAAACGCCCAGCCAGTTGGGGAATGGTGCGGACGGACGGCACAACGATATTGATGGGTTGTTGTTCATGATTGCGCAAACGTCTGAACAGTCGCAGCATCGACAGGTCGGGTGTCACTTCATAGCGGCCGGTGCGTATTCTATCGTCGTAGCCGGAGAACTTCGCCAGCAAGCGGAATCCCTGCATGGTGAAGGGGCGGGCAGCCGCGTCTACTTTGGTGCAGACGGAATCGATGTCATCGTCGTCGTCGATGTAGACATACGTCGCTTCGTCATTGTGCAGAATGGTTCCAAACAAAAGATGGGCTGTGAGGGCACCAATAGCCATCACAGCCACAATTGCGATTGAGGAAAACAGAAGCGTTTTTTTATGTTTGCTTGTCATGTCCGTGCGTGCGTTTAACTTATTCGGTTGCGGCGCCGTTCTTGCCCTCTATGTCGAAGACGATTTTGCTGTCGGTTTCATCCAGTTTCGCCACAATGGTGTCTCCGTCCTTCAATTGTTCTTCCACGATGAGTTCGGCAATTCCGTCTTCCAAATGGGACTGAATGGCACGGCGTAGCGGACGTGCGCCAAATTGCTTGTCGTAGCCTTTCTTCGCCAAGAACTCTTTTGCACTTGGTTCGATGCGTAACTGATAGCCAAGCGTGTGGATGCGTTTGAACAGCGAAGTCAACTCGAGGTCGATAATCTGCAGAATGGCGTCAAGGTCTAACTGGTCGAACGTGATGATGTCATCAATTCGGTTCAGGAACTCCGGAGAGAATTGCTTCTCAAGTGCCTTGCGCACGACGCTACGCGACATTTCCTTGTCGTTCACACCTTGCATGGCGGCGAAGCCGACGCCTCGTCCGAAGTCTTTCAACTGCCGTGTTCCGGCATTCGACGTCATGATGATGACCGTGTTACGGAAATCGACTGTCCGTCCGTTGCTGTCTGTCAGCCGTCCGTCATCCATGACTTGCAGCAGGATGTTGAACACGTCGGGATGCGCCTTTTCTATTTCGTCCAGCAACACGATGGAGTAGGGCTTGCGACGTACTCGCTCTGTCAGCATGCCGCCTTCTTCGTATCCAACGTACCCCGGAGGTGCACCGACTAAGCGACTGACGGTGAATTTCTCCATGTACTCGGACATGTCGATTCGGATAAGCGCATCTGCCGTTCCGAACATGTGTTCGGCAAGTTTCTTTGCCAAATATGTTTTTCCGACGCCTGTCGGTCCAAGGAACATGAAGGTGCCGATGGGACGGTTGGGGTCGTTGAGTCCGACGCGACTGCGCAGAATGGAACTTACGAGTTTATCGATTGCCGTGTCTTGGGCAATGACTGCCTGTTTCAGTTCGTTGCGCAGTCCTTTCAATTGGATGCTTTCTGCCGCCACCATGCGTTGTACGGGGATGCCGGTCATGAGCGAAATGGTTTCTTCTACCTTTTCCTTGTCCACCGTTTCGCGGTTGTCGGACAGCGATGCTTCCCATTCGGCACGCTTGTCTTTCAGTTCCGTTTCCAGTTGCTTGACACGGTCGCGATAGTTGGCAGCCAGTTCAAAATTCTGGTTCTTCACCGCCTTGTCCTTATTGGCATTGGTGTCGGCGATGGCTTGTTCCAATTCTTCAATCTCCTTTGGCACACTGACGTTGCTGATGTGGACGCGTGCACCGGCTTCGTCGAGGGCGTCGATGGCCTTGTCGGGGAAACTGCGGTCGGTGACGTAGCGTTCGGTCAGCGTGACGCAGGCTTGCAGTGCGTCTTCCGTATAGGTGACGTTGTGGTGCTCTTCGTAGCGTTCCTTGATGTTGTGGAGGATTTCCAGTGTCTCGCTTTGGGACGTGGGTTCGACGATGATTTTTTGGAAACGGCGTTCGAGTGCGCCGTCTTTCTCAATGCTCTTGCGATATTCGTCCAAGGTGGTGGCACCGATGCACTGCAACTCTCCACGCGACAGGGCGGGCTTCATCATGTTGGCGGCATCCATCTGCCCTGCCTGATTGCCTGCACCGACGAGTGTGTGGATTTCGTCTATGAAGACGATGATGTCGGGGTTCGATTTGAGTTCCGCGATGATGGTCTTCATGCGTTCTTCGAACTGGCCTCGGTATTTCGTTCCGGCGACGACGCTGGTCATGTCGAGCGACACAATGCGTTTGTTGAAGAGGGTGCGCGACACTTTGCGTTCGTTGATGCGCTGGGCGAGTCCCTCGACGATAGCACTTTTTCCGACACCGGGTTCGCCGATGAGTACGGGGTTGTTTTTCTTGCGTCGGCTCAGGATTTGTGCCACGCGCTCAATTTCGCGTTCACGCCCGACGACGGGGTCGAGTTTGCCTTCCCGTGCTGCTTTCGTCAGGTCGAAGCCGAATGAGTCGATGGCGGGCGTGTCGGTTCCGTTTCCTTGCTTCTTGCTGTCGGTGCGGGTGGGAATGGCCTTGCCGTCGGCTGCGTCGTTGTGGCTCGTGGGAGGCATGTCCTCGTCGTCTTCGTCGTCAAAGTCTACGCTGTCTTTCGGTGCCTTGGCGGGCTTCGACAGGTATTTGAAGAGTTGGTCGTAGTTCACGTTCTTGTCTTCCAGCATGCGTGCGGGCAGGTTGTCTTTCTGCTTCATGATGGCAAGCAGCAGATGTTCTACGTCGGCTGTCTTGCAGCGCATCAGCCGTGATTCGAGAATGCAGAGGCGCAGTACCCCCGACGATTTGTCGTTGAGGGTGATGTCCTTGACGGGGAATGCCATGTTGCCGGTGTTGCGCACCTTGTTTTCCAACCATTGCTTCAGTTCCGCGAGGTTGAGATGGCATTGCTCCTGCAGGATTTCGGTAGCCTTGCTTTCGCCGTCGCGCAGAATGCCGAGCATGATGTGCTCCGGACCGATATAATCGTTGTTGAGACGGCAGGCTTCCTCCTTGCTATATTGCAGAATCTGTGTGATTCGTTGTGAATAGTTGTTGTTCAAAGTTGTGTTTCTTATGTAATGGTGAATGATGTTGAGTGTGAATCTGATGAGGTGCAAACTCTGTGCCATTATTCATTTGTCAGCCATTTTGTCAGTCGTGACATGATTTCCGTCCGCTGCTGTTCGGGCATGGTGCCGATGCGGGTGCGGTGGCTGCCTCGCGGTTGCACGTAGACGCGCATGTTCTGTTTCGACGAGCAGTCGAGCCAGTCTGCCACTCCGCTGGCTGTCCACGGGTCGATTTCTCCGTAGATGAAGATGTGGCGGGGGTCGTTCTCCTTCAGGTAGTTGACGGTGTGGCGATAGAGCGTGTCGTCGAATGGGATTTGCTGCAACTGCCGGGGCAGCATCAGTCGGGGCAGGTAGCCTCGCGTGTCGGTCACCGACATGTGGTGCAGCCCGCGGGTGGAGTATCCGTAGTAGCCCAGTTC
This sequence comes from Prevotellaceae bacterium, assembly GCA_022508685.1. Taxonomy (GTDB): domain Bacteria; phylum Bacteroidota; class Bacteroidia; order Bacteroidales; family Bacteroidaceae; genus UBA3839. Next base: position 3,667 of record JAFLUS010000163.1, read on the forward strand.
GTGCATGGCTTGCACGTGGAATGGGGTGAAGTCGCTCGGGCACTGGAAATAGTCGGGGCCGGCTGTCTCGACGAAATAGTCGAACCATGTGTCGTCGTCGGCCTTGACCGACGGAATGGTGCTGACGGGGGTGCCCCATTGCCACAGGGCGAAGGGGAACTCGAGCACGCAGTAGTCGTAGATGTCGGCTGCCGGGGCGTTGTAGCGGTAGTGGTGGTCGGCTGCGTATTGCTCGAAGCGCGGCAGCAGTCGTGCCTTGCGTCTGAGCATTTCCTGCTGTGCGCGGCGGACGGCCTTGCGTTCAGCCTTCGTGCCGACTGTCCGGGCGAGGAAGGTTTCGTGGCGTCCGTCCTCGACGGCACGGTTGAGCGGTGCTACGTAACTGACACTGACGTCGACGTCGTCGGGATAGGTGGCACGGTAGAACATGGTGGTCTGTCCGCCTTTGCTGATGCCGGTGCTCAGCCATTTTCCTGTGAATACGCTGCCGAGCGACTGGCGCACATGGTGGAGGTCGCGCAGCGAGTTCGCCACCGTCATGTACTGCCAGTAGTCGTCCCACGTTGCCGCTTCGGGGGCTCGTCCCTTCGGCAGGAGTGCCAAGGGTTTGGATTCGCCGAAGTAGCGGTATTCGCATACGATGACGTTGGCGTCGAACAGCCGGCTCAGTTCCTCTTCATAGTCGGGGCGGAGGGCATAGTGTGCGAAGTAGCCTTCGGTGACCATGACAGTGGGGCGGTCGAGTCCCTTCACGCCGACTATCAGACGCTGGCTGAAGGTGCCTTTGTCCGCAGTGTCGCCGTTGACGTTCTGCGTCAGCCTGACGACGTACTTCTCTGCATAGGGTTCGGAGTGGAGAGGTTCTACACTTTGCACGCCTTCGGCATGGAGCAGCATTCGCATCACTGCCGTCGTGTCGGTCTGTCCCTGCGTCGTGCCGTACAGGCAGACGAGCAGCAGGAGTAGGAGGAATTTCTGTTTCATATCGTGACGGATTTTCCGATGATTGGACAAAGTTACTCATAATCCTCGAATTACGGCTCATTCTGCGTGCTAAAAAAATCTAAATGCCGCCCGTATGGCATATATAATATAAAGGAACGCGCGTGCGCGCGTGTGTATGTCAGCAAACCGAAGGCTTCGGCATCGTGTTCCGGAGCCTTCGCAGAAGGCTGAAAATTTCGCAGGCAACAAAGTTTTTTTTTGTGCCTGACAAAGTTTTATTTCGCAGGCAACGCGTGGAAATTTCACAAGCATATCATAAACAACCATATAGTTTTTCGACATGCCGCGAAACGCGTTGTGATTTGCTTTCAAAATTAGTATCTTTGCATATCATAAACAACCATTCGTTTCAAGGCATGGAACGCAGTGTAGTTGTGATTTGCTTTCAAAATTAGTATCTTTGCATATCATAAACAACAAGAAAAAAGAATACAATATACTTCCCTTGTTGTGATTTGCTTTCAAAATTAGTATCTTTGCATATCATAAACAACCTGCAGAAGAGCCTGATGAAGGAGAACCAGTTGTGATTTGCTTTCAAAATTAGTATCTTTGCATATCATAAACAACAAAGTCCGGAAGGAAAAATGAAAAGTTTTGTTGTGATTTGCTTTCAAAATTAGTATCTTTGCATATCATAAACAACAATGAAAAATAAATAGAAAATATGAAAATAGTTGTGATTTGCTTTCAAAATTAGTATCTTTGCATATCATAAACAACAA
>JAFLUS010000164.1 GCA_022508685.1 Prevotellaceae bacterium
GTCGACCCCATTGCCGTAGAAGATATCCAGTACATCGTGTGGAAACTCAAGGACCGCAACATCGGCATCCTCATCACCGACCACAACGTGCAGGAGACTCTCTGCATCACCGACCGAGCCTACCTTCTTTTCGAAGGCCGCATCCTATTCAAGGGTAAACCCTCCGAACTCGCAGCCAATCCCATTGTCCGCGATAAATATCTCGGTTCCAACTTCGTTCTTCGTCCCAAAGACTTCCAACTCATCGAAGAGAAAAAATTGCGGGAAGCAGAGGAAGAAGCATAAAAATAGTGGCGCGTCCGAATCGGATGCGCCACTTTATTCTGTATCAGACGAAACGAGTGTTTGCACGAAGTCGCGACATTGCTCCATCAACCATTTTGGCGTAGATGTTGCTCCGCAGATACCGACGGAGCGGGCATCGGTGAACCATTCAGAATGAATCTCGGAAGGCTGTTCCACCATGTGAGTATGGGGATTGACTTGGCGGCATTCGTTGTAGAGAATCTTGCCGTTGCTGCTTTTCTTTCCGCAGACAAAGAGGACGACATCGTGGCGCAGAGCAAAGGCACGGATATTGGGAATGCGGTTCGCCACTTGCCGGCAGATGGTGTCGAAATAGCGGAAGCGGTCTGCCGTTCCGGCTTCCGTCATGCGGCAGGTGATGTAGTCTACGATGCGACGAAATTCCTGCAGCGATTTGGTGGTCTGGCTGTAGAGGCTGATGGGGCGGGTAAAATCGAGCGACTGTGCATCGTCGAAATTCTCAATGACAATGGCTGTGCCGTTCGTCTGCCCAACTAGTCCGACGACTTCAGCATGGCCGTTCTTGCCGAAAATCACGATTTGCCGTTCGTGTGCCGTATCGGCATCGTATTCTGCCTTGATGCGTCGCTGGAGATTGAGGACGACGGGGCAAGTGGCATCAATCAGTTCGATGTCGTTCGCATGGGCGTCGGCGTAGGTTTGCGGAGGTTCGCCATGTGCTCGCAGAAGCACTTTCACGTGCTGCAAATGCTTAAATTCCTCCTTATCAATCGTCTGCAAACCCAACGTGCGCAATCGTTCACATTCGCGTCCGTTGTGCACAATATCGCCAAGGCAGAAGAGCGACCCGCTGTTTGCGAGTTGCTCTTCTGCCTTGCGGATAGCGGTGGTAACGCCGAAGCAGAATCCCGAATCTTGATCTATTTCAACGTGCATGCAGTTGGAACTGATGGAGCAGCCATTCGTTCTGCTGCTCACGCGTCAGCGTGCTGTTGTCCAATATCAGGGCATCGTCAGCAGGACGCAGTGGTGCCACCTCGCGGTGCGAATCGATGTAATCGCGTTCACGCACGTTTGCCAATACTTCGTCGTAGGTGACCGAAGTATCACCTTTGGCAACGAGTTCGTCGTAACGACGCTGAGCACGTACTTCTGCAGATGCCGTCACGAAGACTTTCATCTCGGCTTGGGGAAAGACGACCGTTCCGATGTCGCGGCCGTCCATCACGATGCCTTTGGCTTTACCCATGCGTTGCTGCTGTGCCACAAGGAAGGTGCGGACAAAAGGAAGTGCAGCGATGTGGCTGACATTGCTGCTGACTTCCATGCCGCGAATATTCGTTTCGACGACCTCGCCATTGAGGCATGCCAATGGTTGACGTGTCGTTTCGTCCAACTGAAAACTGATGCTGATGCGTCCGCAGAGGATGTGCTGCTGCAGGGCAAATTCGTAGATGCGTCCGTTGTCAATCAGCCGTTGGCGCAGTGCATAGAGGGTGACGACACGATACATGGCACCGGTGTCTACATATATATAACCAACGGCTTTCGCCAATGCTTTCGCCATCGTGCTTTTACCACAAGAAGAGTGTCCGTCAATGGCTACGATAATGTTGTCCATAGGTTGGGCGTTGTGAGCGGGTTATACCAATCCGGCACCATGGCAATTCTTGAATTTCTTTCCCGAACCGCAAGGACATGGGTCGTTCCGACCGACTTTCGGCTGCTGGTTCACCACGGGTTGGCGCATTTGCGGACCACCACTCGTGCGTTGTGCGGCTGCCTGCTGCATAGCCTTCTGCGTTTCCGACAGTTCGTCAAGATTCTGCTGCTGACGATTTTCCGTATATTGCGGACGCGGCTGCCGTGGTGCCTGTGCGGGAGCCTGCTGCACCTGTGAAGGTTCCTGTACGGGAAGCGTCGTGCGCATCAGCACGCTGATGGTGCCGTCGTTGATTTCGTTAACCATGTTGTCGAACAACGTCACCGATTCCAGTTTGAAGATGAGGAGCGGGTCTTTCTGCTCGTAACTTGCGTTCTGCACGGAGTGCTGCAGTTCGTCGAGCGCACGCAAATTCTCCTTCCACGCATCGTCAATGGTGTGCAGCAGCATGGCCTTTTCGAAGTAGAGCATGATGTTCTTTCCTTGCGTCTCGTAGGCCTCATTCAGCGGAATTGCCACTTGATAGACACGGCGTCCGTCGGTGAGCGGCACGCGGATGTTTTCATACATCTGTCCCTTCGTCTCGTACACTTCCTTGATGACGGGATATGCCATTTGTGCAACACGTTCGGTGCGTTTCTTGAAGTTCTCAATCACGATGTTGAATGCTTCGTCCTCCAGCCGTTCGCGCCCCGTACTCTCATGCTTCTCGGCACTGAACGGATATTCCATAGAGAAGATGCGGATGAACTGCTCCTTGCAACCTTCGTAATCGTTGCCTTCGATGATGTTGACGCAACGATCCCAAATCATGTTGGAGATGTCCATGCCGATGCGTTGACCCATAAGAGCATGGCGACGGCGTTCGTAAATCACCTTGCGTTGCTTGTTCATCACGTCGTCGTACTCCAAAAGGCGTTTACGGATACCGAAGTTGTTCTCTTCCACCTTCTTCTGCGCACGTTCGATAGATTTGTTAATCATCGGGTGTTCTATCATTTCGCCGTCCTTGAAGCCGAGGCGGTCCATGATGGCTGCAATGCGATCGGAGGCGAACAGGCGCATGAGTTTGTCTTCGAGCGACACATAGAACACGGAAGAACCCGGGTCGCCTTGTCGACCGGCACGTCCGCGCAACTGGCGGTCTACGCGTCGGCTTTCGTGCCGTTCCGTACCGATAATGGCCAGACCACCTGCAGCCTTCACTTCGTCGCTCAACTTGATGTCGGTACCACGACCTGCCATGTTGGTGGCAATCGTCACGATGGAGCGCTGACCAGCCTGTGCGACGATGTCGGCTTCCTTCTGATGCAGTTTGGCATTCAGCACGTTGTGCTCAATCTTGCGCATCGTCAGCATCTTGGAAAGCATTTCGGAGATTTCGACGGAGGTCGTACCCACGAGCACGGGGCGTCCTGCCGCCACCATCCGTTCGATTTCCTCAATGACGGCCTTATACTTCTCGCGGTTGGTCTTGTAGACGCGGTCGTTCAAGTCCTTGCGGGCAATCGGACGGTTGGTCGGAATCTCCACCACGTCCAACTTGTAAATATCCCAGAACTCTCCGGCTTCGGTAATGGCCGTACCCGTCATACCTGCCAACTTGTGGTACATACGGAAATAGTTCTGCAGTGTAATGGTGGCAAAGGTCTGCGTAGCGGCTTCCACTTTCACGCGTTCCTTGGCTTCGACTGCCTGATGCAGACCATCGCTCCAACGGCGGCCTTCCATGATACGCCCCGTCTGCTCGTCGACGATTTTCACTTCGCCGTTCATCACGACATAGTCATCATCCTTCACAAACATCGTATAGGCTTTCAGCAACTGCTGCATGGTGTGCACACGTTCGGACTTGATGGCATAGTCTTGCATCAACTTATCCTTCTTGGCAAGACGTTCTTCGTCGGACAGCACTTCGTTCTCTAGTGCCGACAACTGCTCTGTGATGTCGGGCAGGATGAAGAAATCGTCGTCGTTCACGATGCTTGCCACGAGTTGGTTACCCTTGTCCGTCATTTCCACCGATTTCTGCTTTTCATCCACGACGAAGAACAGCGGGTCAGTGGCTTCGGGCATGCGGCGGTTGTTGTTTTCGATATAGATGGCTTCGGTCTTCAGCAATCCTGTCTTGATGCCGTCTTCCGAGAGGTACTTAATCAGTGCCTTGTTCTTCGGCATACTCTTGTAGGCACGGAAAAGCGAGAGGAAACCGGCTTCCACTTCCTTCGAATCGTCGCTGTCAATCAACTTGCGTGCATCGGCAAGATACTGCGTGGCTTGCTTGCGCTGTGCCTCCACCAGTTTCTCCACGATGGGGCAATACTCGTTGAACATCTGGTCATCGCCTTTGGGGACGGGACCTGAAATGATGAGCGGTGTACGTGCATCGTCGATGAGCACTGAGTCCACCTCGTCGACGATGGCATAGTTATGTGCCCGCTGCACCAGTTCGTCGGGACTCATCACCATGTTGTCGCGCAGGTAGTCGAAGCCGAATTCGTTGTTCGTTCCGAACGTGATGTCTGCCTGATATGCCTTGCGTCGGGCATCGGAGTGCGGTTGGTGCTTGTCGATGCAGTCCACGCTCAATCCATGGAACATATAGAGCGGACCCATCCATTCGGAGTCGCGCTTTGCCAGATAGTCGTTCACGGTAACGACGTGTACGCCGTTGCGTGTGAGAGCGTTGAGGAACACCGGCAGCGTTGCCACGAGCGTCTTACCTTCACCCGTCGCCATTTCGGCAATCTTTCCCTGATGCAGCACCACGCCACCGAAGAGTTGGACGTCGTAGTGAATCATGTTCCACACGGTGTCGTTGCCACCCGCTTCCCAATGGTTATGCCAAATGGCCTTGTCACCGTCAATCTCGACGAAATCGTGCTTCATCGACAGTTCTCGGTCGAAATCCGTAGCCGTCACGACAACGGTTTCATTCTCTGCAAAGCGGCGTGCCGTTTCCTTCACGATGGCAAACACCGTTGGCAATTGTTCGGTCAGTCCTTCTTCAAAAATCTCAAGAATTTCCTCTTCCACCTTGTCAATCGCGTCGAAGATGGGTTGACGATGGTCGATTTCGGTTTCCTGAATCTTCGCATTCAGTTGAGCGATTTTCTCACGTTGCTCCTTGACCGACTCTTGCAGGTAGGCCTTGATTTCTTCCGTCTTTGCACGAAGTTCATCGTTCGTCAGACGCTTGATTTCCGGTTCTACAGCAAGCACTTTGTCCACAATCGGCTTGATTTCGCGCATATCGCGTGATGCCTTGTTTCCAAACAACTTGCTTAAGAACCCATTTACATTGAATCCCATATTGATATTTTTGTTTTATTTTTACTTCCTTATTCTGTTATTTCACCATTTCTTTGGTATGCGCATTCGCATCCGTGTCGCAGACCGCAGCAGCAAAGTCAATACCAACGGCAGCATGGCGGG
>JAFLUS010000165.1 GCA_022508685.1 Prevotellaceae bacterium
GGCGATTTCGTGATAGCCGTTGCGTTCGTTCCACGAGGGAGCGCCGTTGGCGATGGTGATGATTTTCGCGATGAACTGGCGGAAGAGTTGCGCCATGGGTGTATCTTCTATCAACGCACCGGCATTGAAGTCTATCCAATGGGGCTTGCGTTGTGCGAGGGTGCTGTTGGTGGAGATTTTGAGTGTGGGGACGAAGGTGCCGAAGGGAGTACCGCGACCAGTGGTGAAGAGCACCATGTGGCAACTGGAAGCAGCCAATGCAGTCGAAGCCACTAAGTCGTTGCCGGGGGCTGACAGCAGATGGAGTCCGGTAGTGGTGAGGCGGTCGCCGTAGGAGAGAACGCCACGAACGGCACTTTTACCGCATTTTTGGGTGCAGCCCAGTGCTTTCTCTTCCAATGTGGAGATGCCTCCGGCCTTGTTGCCGGGCGAAGGATTTTCGCCAACGGGTTCGCCGTGGTTAAGGAAGTATTGCTTGAAGTCGTTGATGAGACTGACCGTTTGGTCGAACAGCGAACGGTCAGCACATCGGTTCATAAGGATGGTTTCGGCACCGAACATTTCCGGCACTTCCGTCAGTACGGTGGTACCGCCTTGCGACACGACGTAGTCGCTGACGACGCCGAGCAGAGGATTGGCGGTGATGCCCGAAAATCCGTCGCTTCCACCACATTTCAGTCCGATGCGAAGGGCTGACAGCGGTGTTTCGGTGCGGACATCGCGTTGCATCAGTGCCAAGAGTTCGCGGGCGATGCCGATGCCGACTTCCACTTCGTCGCCTTCCACTTCTTGCGTGATGAGGAAGCGGATGCGTTCGCGGTCGTAGTCGCCGAGCATTTGTTCAAAGTCGCGCGGTTGGTTGTTTTCGCATCCGAGTCCGACGACGAGCACGCCGCCGGCATTGGGATGAAGCACCAAATCGCGGAGGATTTTACGCGTATTTTCGTGGTCGTCGCTGAGTTGCGAACAGCCGTAGTTATGAGGAAACGCCACGACGGGGGCATCGGGAAAGGCTTTGGCAATCTGCTCGCAGACGCCGTTCACGCAGCCGACGGTGGGGACTATCCACAATTCGTTGCGAATGCCGACATCGCCGTTTCGGCGTTTGTAGCCGAGAAAGGTCTGCGGCAGCCCATCGGTGTCGAAATCCACTGTGGCATCGGCATGGGCGTCAAGTTGTTCGGGCGTGAATGATGGGTGGTATTCGTAGTTGAGCAGCCCCGCCAAGTTCGTCGCCAAGTTGTGGTGGTCGACGAGTTCGCCGGCACGGGTGTCGGCACGGAGATGCCCAATGGGAAAGCCGTATTTGACGATGTTGTCGCCTTCGCAAGCATCGGTCAGCAGGAATTTGTGTCCGGCGGGAATGTCGGCACGGAGCGTCAGCGTGGTTGCATCGAGCGTAACGATGTCGCCGGCATGGAGTGGCTGGAGTGCCACTGCCACGTTGTCGGCAGGATTGATTTTCAGATACTTTGTCGTCATAGTTTGTGTGGATTTGTGCGCAAAGGTATGATAAATTTATGAATAACCGAAAAAATGGTTTGCAAATCTTCTTTTGCAGTCGGCAACGAATTTGGTGGACGTTCTTTTCTTTAATATATACGCGCGCACGCGATAGGCTGTTTTTTGGGCTACGAATAAAGCCAAAATTTCGTATGCATAAACGTATTTAGGCTTATGCATACGCGTGAAAACGTTTATGCATACGCCTCAGAACGCTTATGCGCACGCCGAAAAACGTTTATGCACACGCCTGAAACGTCGCAAACATGTGTGAACAAAACACAAAATTCTGCGAACTTTGTTTTGACTTTCTGACCATTGGCTGAAGCGAAAAAAATGGGGCATATGATAGGAAGTTGGAAGAATTATCGTAAATTTGCAGCAAAATCATCATTTGAACCGATATGACAGACAATCAAGTAGCGCAAGGCATCCTTTACATCGGTGCCGACGACAAGGATTTAGACCTTTTTGAAGGTCAGTATGCCATTCCCGAAGGTATCTCCTATAATTCATACGTGATTCTCGACGAGAAAATTGCGATTATGGATACTATCGATGCCCGCAAGACGAATGAATGGTTGGACAATCTGCAAACAGCACTCAATGGTCGCCAACCCGACTATTTGGTGGTGAGCCACATGGAGCCCGACCATTCTGCCAACATCCGTCGCATCATGGAGATGTATCCCGACGTGACGGTGGTGTGCACGGCTTTGGCGCAGAAACTGATTGTGCGCTTCTTCGGCGAAACGCCTGCGTCGAATCAAATGCTCGCCGTTACGGACGGCGACACGTTGTCGTTGGGCGAACACACGTTGCAATTCTTCACCGCACCGATGGTGCATTGGCCCGAAGTGATGATGACTTACGAGCAGAAGGAGCAAATCCTCTTTTCTGCCGATGCCTTCGGCAAATTCGGCGCATTGAGTTACGACGACCCCGAAGGATGGGCTTGCGAGGCTCGTCGCTACTATTTCAACATCGTCGGCAAATACGGCGCACAGGTGCAGGCTGTGCTGAAGAAACTTTCCGGACTGAGCATCAGTAAGATATGTCCGCTCCACGGCCCCATTCTCGACGACAATCTCGGCTACTATCTGCAAACCTACAACACGTGGAGCAGTTATGAGCCCGAAGACGCCGGCATTTTCATTGCCTACTGCTCGCTGCACGGCAACACGGAGGAGGCTGCGCTGAAGTTGGCAAGCATTCTGAAGAGCGACAGCGACGTGAAGGTTGCCACTGCCGACCTGCGTCGCGACGACCTGCACGAGGCCGTCGAAGATGCTTTCCGCTACGACCGCGTCGTGCTGGCTGCACCCACCTACGATGGTGGCGTCATGCCCGTAATGGAAGACTTCATCGCCCATCTGCGTGCGAAGAACTACCAGAACCGCCACGTCGGCATCATCGAAAACGGCTCGTGGGCACCCGTAGCAGGCAAGGTCATGCGCGAAGCGATGGAAAGCCTCAAGAACATCACTATCGTCGAACCCATCGTCACGGTAGAATCCACCGTCAAGCCCGCCACCGTAGAGGCGCTCAAGGAACTGGCAACGGCCTTGCTGAACATTTCACACTGACCCTGTGCCCCCATGAAACGACTATCCATAGCGCTGCTTGCCCTCTGCCTGTGGAGCGGCATCCAAGCACAGACGCAAAGCATCGCCCAAGCCTTTGCCGACTCTCTGCAGTCGCTGCGGCAGAAATGCTATTCCATGCCGGCAGACACGCCTGCCGACAGCGCCGACATCTACTACTATCGCTTGTTGGGCCCCACTACCTACTATTCGTCGGCAGTGGGCAGCATCTTCACCCTGTCCGACCGCACAAGCAGTGAGGAGAACGCGCTCAATGCCGAAATCAACCAACAGTTGCTCAGTGCCTACGTCAACCATCCGCAGGCATTCCAATATTACGACGCCAAGATTGCCAGCGTCAACCTGATAGACGATGCCGCACCCACGCCGAAAGACGCCATTCTCATCGAGATAGAGCAAAAACTGAAAGAGGACGTCGCAGCGCCGTCCATCGACGAGATTGCAGGCGACATCGGCGACATCGGGCTGAAAATCGAACGTCCGAACTTCTGGAAAACCGAAGGCAAGTTCGGCTTGCAATTCACCCAGAACTATTTCAGCGAAAACTGGTACAAAGGCGGTAACAACAACCACACCATGCTGGCGTCGCTCCTGCTGCAAGCCAACTACAACGACCAACGTCGCGTCACGTGGGAAAACAAGTTGGACATGCGCCTCGGCTTCATCACCACCACCAGCGACTCCTGCCACACTTTCCTCACCAACAACGACAAAATCAACCTCTACTCCAAACTCGGCATCAAGGCCACCAAGTCGTGGTACTACACCGCATCTGCCGAAGGCAATACGCAGTTCCTGCCCGGCTATCGCACCAACGACCGCCGCACCTACTCCGATTTCCTTGCCCCATTGGACATCTACGTCTCTATCGGTATGGACTTCAAACCCGAACTGAAGAACGGCAACAAGTTCTCACTTGCCCTGCTGCCCCTCTCCTACAAAGTGCGCTACATCCGCACGTCCGACGAAAACGTGCACCACGTCTACCACATGATTGACGAAAACTGGCAGAAAGACATCGGTCTGAAAGTCGAACTCAACAGCACGCTGAAACTGGCAAAGAACATCGAATGGCGCAGCCGCTGCTACTACTTCTCCTCCTACGAATATGCCGAAGCCGAATTGGAAAACACCTTCTCCTTCGCCCTCACCAAATACATCAGTACCGAACTCTACACCTTGTGGCGATTCGACGACAACCGCTCGCGCGACGACTACGACCGCAACCTCGGCTATTTCCAGTTCAAAGAATACTTCACACTCGGTCTTACCTACTCATTCTGACCCATTCAGCACACAAAAAGTGGAAAAATCGGACATTTTTGCCAGTTTTTCCACTTTTTTCATCACTCCAACCAATAAATTTCGTAACTTTGCAGCCGCTGTCACGAGATGGCAGCCTTCAAATCATTATTATTCACTGGGATTTGTCGCGAACATTTCCCACAAAAAACAACATCTAAACAATGGCAACAAGAATTAGATTGCAGCGTCACGGTCGCAAGAACTACGCGTTCTACAGCATCGTTATCGCTGATGCGCGAGCTCCACGCGATGGACGCTTCACAGAAAAGATTGGTACCTACAACCCCAACACCAATCCTGCAACCATTGATTTGAAATTCGACCGTGCCCTCTATTGGGTAGAAGTAGGCGCACAGCCCACCGACACCGTTCGCAGCATCCTGTCGAAAGAAGGCGTTTACCTCATGAAGCACCTCCGCGGAGGCGTGAAGAAAGGCGCATTCGACGAAGCCGCAGCCGAAGTGAAATTCAATGCATGGAAAGCAGAGAAAGAACAAAAGCAAGCCGCACTCCAAGACAAGAATGCCGCTGCAAAGAAAGCACAACTCGTCGAGCGTCTGGCAGCAGAACGCAAGGTGAACGAAGAAATTGCAAAGAAAATCGCTGAAAAGAAAGCAGCAGCAATTGCCGCAGCCGCTGAAGCAGAAGCACCCGAAGCACCTGCAGAAGAAGCCGCAGCAGAAGAAACACCTGCAGAAGCATAAAAACGCACTGCAATCGTATGAAAAAAGCAGATTCCATTCCGCGAATCTGCTTTTTTTCGTCAATTATGCCGCCATTTGCCGATTTATTCGTAAATTTGCACCCGAGTTTGGCGGCATCGCCCACCAATCCACTGGCTCCGTAGCTTAGCTGTATAGAGCGTCAGATTCCGGTTCTGAAGGTCGAGGGTTAGAATCCCTCCGGGGTCACAA
>JAFLUS010000166.1 GCA_022508685.1 Prevotellaceae bacterium
GGTAAGAGATTTATATCAGGTTGCTGCTCCTGAAGGGTATCATATAGCGACAAAAGAAGAGTTGGATGGAATTATACAGAATTATCAAAGACTGAACAAAAAAATTTCATTTCCGATATATGCAGAATTCCGTAAGGATGGTTCTCTGCGGACACAATATTATACGGTCAAACGCTATGACAACAAAGGTCGATTAGAGCGTACATTCAATATGGATAGATATTATGATGAATTGGTATTGAATTGTATTTTCATTGAGAATCCCGTTAGTATTTCTAATAAGCATTTTTCTTATACAGATGATATTGGTTTTTCTAGCACCTATGCGACCTGGGATAGTGATGGTTATAAAGCATCTGGATTGTATAACATGACTACATATCCTACTATTACATCGGGATATGTATATGTGATAAAGGATAAAGAAGAAAATAAATAATAGTAACTTATAAATATATTATAACGATATGGACACAAAATTGATTATCAGTATTGTCAGTATTCTGCTGGGTATGTTTTTGCAATGGATGTTACATCAACATAAAACTCGCATATCATATAACATCAAATTGCATGAGCAATATTCAGTGAAGTCAGAAGAAATTATCAACGTAATTATTAAGTTTGTCTCTTTGTCTTTTCGACATACCGGTTATACACAAGAGGACATAGATACTTGCAAACAGCAAATATCCGATTTGTACTTCAAGTATTACAATTATCTACCTATGGAAGTGCTGATTGCCATCAACTGTTTTCATAAAACGTTGGCAACTCAAGGGCGGTTTATGTTTGTCGGGGAGAGATTGTCAAAAAGTCTGTACAGTTTGGAGCAAGACGAAAAAGGCAGTCATCCCGAAGAAGGCTGCCATCCAATTGTCACCCTTTATAAGAAATATAAAAAAGTGGATTATGTCAAATTGAAACGATGCACGAAATGTGAAGATTTCTTCAATATGGATTTTAAGAAAATGATTATGAGATCGAATGCTTCGGACAAATTACAGGCTATCTTAACACAGACTGACTTAAAAGACATACCGGCATTTGTCAAGATAACCTTGCAAGCCCGATATATCATTTATCTACTTGACAAATATTATCAACGTCCATATAAGAGCAAATGGGACCATTATTTGGGAAAGAGTTTGCATTATCATAGACATCCATAAGTATTTCGCTTGTGGGTAGAACCATGCGAAGGCTCACTTTGGCGGTATTGTAGGCAGTATTCAAGGTGGGCGACATCGACAATACTGACGGATGCCGACAGGCAGAAGCCCTTGCTGAAAAATTCTGAAACAAAGCGTAAATACTTTGTTTTCATTGCTTTTTGGATAAAAATATCACGTGCGGAGACACAAATTCATTTGCAACTCGCTCACTTAATCGAATTTTTCGTAACTTTGCAACGTGGTATCCATCGAACATCTCACCATTGAATTCAGTGCACGTCCGTTGCTGACGGACGTGAGTTTTGTTGTCAACCCCAAAGACCGCATTGCGCTGGTCGGCAAGAACGGGGCGGGCAAATCGACGTTGCTGAAGACGATAGCCGGACAGCAACGGCCGACGAGTGGGGTGGTAGCGGTGCAGAAAGGCGTCACGGTGGGTTATCTGCCTCAGGTGATGCGCCTCGACGACGGGCGCACCGTGATGCAGGAAGCCGAAACGGCGTTTGCCGACGTGCGTGAGCAACAGGAACGGATTGCAGCCTTGCAAGAGCAGATTGCCGAGCGCGACGACTACGAAAGCGACGACTATATGCAGTTGCTTGAGGCATTCACGCGCGAGAACGACCGCCTGACCGTAATGGGTGGGCAGAACTATCGTGCCGAACTGGAGCGGACGTTGCAGGGACTTGGTTTCAGACGCGAAGACTTCGACCGACCGACGAGTGAATTTTCGGGCGGATGGCGAATGCGCATCGAACTTGCCAAACTGCTGTTGCGTCAGCCCGACCTCCTGCTGCTCGACGAGCCGACCAACCACCTCGACATCGGTTCCATCCGTTGGTTGGAGCAATTCCTTGCGCAACGTGCCGGGGCCGTCATTCTGGTGAGCCACGACCGCGCTTTCGTCAACAACGTGACGAGCCGTACCATCGAAATCACGTGTGGCAGAATCAACGACTACCGCGTGCGCTACGACGAATATGTCGTGCTGCGCGAGGAACGCCGTGCCACGCAACTGCGGGCATACGAAAATCAGCAACGCGAAATTGCCGAGGCACGCGACTTCATCGAGCGTTTCCGCTACAAGCCGACGAAGTCCAATCAGGTGCAGAGCCGCATTCGGATGCTCGAGAAAATCGTTCCTGTCGAAATCGACGAAGTAGACACCAGCCGTCTGCATCTGAAGTTTCCGCCCTGCGAACGCAGCGGCGACTATCCCGTGCTGTGCGACGAAGTGGGCAAGCGCTATGGCGACCATCAGGTGCTGTCGGGCGTGAACCTCACTATCCGACGTGGCGAAAAAGTGGCTTTTGTCGGCAACAACGGCGAAGGAAAGTCCACGCTCGTGAAGTGCATCATGGACGAAATTCCGTTCGACGGACAGTTGAAAGTGGGGCATAACGTGCAAATCGGTTATTTTGCACAGAACCAAGCCCAGTTGCTCGACGACGGCGTGACGGTGTTCGACACCATCGACCGCGTGGCGCGTGGCGACATGCGACTGAAAATCCGCGACCTGCTCGGCGCATTCATGTTCGGCGGCGAAGCCAGCGACAAACTCGTGCGCGTGCTGTCGGGCGGCGAACGCAGCCGATTGGCAATGATTCGCCTGCTGCTCGAACCTGTGAATTTCCTCATTCTCGACGAACCGACCAACCACCTCGACATGCAGTCGAAGGACGTGCTCAAGCAAGCCATCCAGCAGTTCGACGGCACAGCCATCATCGTGAGCCACGACCGCGACTTCCTCGACGGACTCGTGGAGCGTGTCTACGAATTTGCCGGTGGTCGCGTGCGGGAGTACATCGGTGGCATCTATGACTACCTGTCGCAAACGCGCGATGCTTCAGCCCCGACGACGCCCTCCGTGCAACGGCCGTCACAACCGACCGCCACGGCTGCGGCTGCCGACGAACCGGCACGCGCGCCGCTCACCTATCAGGAGCAGAAGGAGCAAGCCAAGCGCGTGCGTCGTGCACAAAAGGCGGTTGCCGACAGCGAAGTGCGCATCTCCACCCTCGAGCAACAGATTGCCGACATCGAGCAACGCCTCTCTACGCCCGAAGGTGCGGCAGACTCCACGCTCTTCGTCCGCCACTCGGAACTGCAGCGCGAACTCGACGAAGCCATGGCGGAATGGGAACGCAGCAGCGAAGAACTTGAACTTCTTAAAACCAATTCACAATAACTTATGAACATTAAACATTATCTACCAATTGTTGCTATGGCGATGACAACTACAGCCTGCGTCAACAGCACAGGCGAACAGGGAATCGGCATCAGACTCGAGAACATGAACGACTCGGTGAAGCCCGGTGACGATTTCTATCAGTATGCATGTGGCGGATGGATAAAGAACAATCCGCTCAAACCCGAGTATTCACGTTTCGGTTCCTTCGACGCCGTTGCCGAAGCCAACCGCGAGCAGATTAAGGAACTCATCCTCTCGCTGGCTGACCAGAAACAAGAGAAAGGCAGCGTCGGACAGAAGATAGGCGACCTCTACGCCATGATGATGGACTCCGTGCGCCAGAACAAGGAAGGCTTTGCACCCATCAAAGCCGACTTGGACGCCATCGAAGCCATCGAGACACGCGACGAAGCCAAGCGCATGATGGTCGAGAATTCCTTCAAGGGAGCAGGCGAACTGTGGGGCGCAGGCATCGGTGCCGACATGATGAACTCCACGATGAACATGGTGGAACTGGGACAGAGCGGTCTGTCAATGGGACAAAAGGAATACTACCTGAGCAACGATACGGCATACTCGAAAATCCGCGACGCCTTCCGTCAGCACGTCGTAAAGATGTTCCGCCTCGTAGGCGACGACGAAGCCACGGCACAGCGCAAGATGGAATCGGTCATGGCAGTCGAGACACGCATGGCACGTGCATCGAAGAGCCGCGTGGAACTGCGCGACCCCGCTACCAACTACCACAAGATGACATACGACGAATTCAAGCAAGCCTATGCCGGCTACGACTGGGACCAATACTTCCACCTCAACTTCATCGACGACCTCAAGGAACTCTCCGTCGGTCAGCCCGAAGCCATCAAGGAAGCCGTTGCCATCCTCGACCAGACCGACCTGCGCCAACTCAAGGACTGGATGCAGTGGACGCTGCTCGACGCCAATGCCAGCGTGCTGGGTGACGACCTCTACAACCAGAACTTCGACTTCTACAACCGCACCATGTCGGGACAGAAAGAACCGCAGCCACGCTGGAAGCGCAGCGTCAACACCGTCAACAGCGTGCTGGGCGAAGCCGTCGGACAGATGTACGTAGAAAAGTATTTCCCCGCAGAAAACAAGGAACGCATGGAACAACTCGTCAAGAACCTGCAGGAAGCACTCTCCCAACGCATCGACGCACAAGAATGGATGAGCGACAGCACCAAGGCATACGCCAAGGAGAAACTCGCCACCTTCTACGTCAAGATAGGCTACCCCGACAAGTGGAAAGACTACTCCGCCCTCACCATCGACCCGCAGAAGAACCTCTACGAAACCATGCAAGCCGTGCGCACATGGCGCAACAAGAAGGAAGTGGAAGAAAAGTATAACAAGCCCGTCGACCGCGACGAATGGTACATGACACCGCAGACGGTCAACGCCTACTACAACCCCACGACCAACGAAATCTGCTTCCCCGCCGGCATCCTGCAATACCCCTTCTTCGACATGCAAGCCGACGACGCCTTCAACTACGGAGCCATCGGCGTAGTCATCGGTCACGAAATGACACACGGATTTGACGACCAAGGCCGCCAGTTCGACAAGGACGGCAACTTCCGCGACTGGTGGGCAGCAGGCGACGGCGACAAGTTCAAGGCACGCGCACAAGTGCTCTCCGACTTCTTCTCCGCCATCAAAGTCCTGCCCGACCTCAACGGCAACGGCGAACTCACACTCGGCGAAAACCTTGCCGACCACGGCGGACTGCAAGTCGCATACTACGCCTTCCTCAACGCACAGAAGCAAGCCGAAGCAGCAGGCAAGAAACCGGCAGAAACCGTCAACGGCCTCACGCCCGAACAACGCTTCTTCCTCGCCTATGCCGGCGTATGGGCGCAGAACATCACCGAAGAAGCCATCCGCGACCTCACCACCCGCGACCCGCACTCACTCGGCGAATGGCGCGTGAA
>JAFLUS010000167.1 GCA_022508685.1 Prevotellaceae bacterium
TATTCCTGTGTATAGATGCGTTGCACCCGTGTGCTGATGCCGGTAAGGATTTCGTAAGGAATGGTACCGATGGCGTCGCTGAGGGTGGTGACCGGAAGGTCGTCGCCGAAGATGATGGCGTGGTCGCCGGCTTGGCAGTCGATGTCGGTTACGTCAATCATGCAGACGTCCATGCAGATGTTGCCGAGATAGGGCGCCGGCTTGCCGTTGACGAGGCAATGGCAGTTGCGGTTGCCAAGACGGCGGTTGAGTCCGTCGGCATATCCGATAGGGATGGCTGCCACGCGTGACGGGCGGTCGACGAAGGTGCGGCGGCTGTAGCCGATGCTGTCGCCTTCGGGCACGTCGCGCACTTGGAGAATGGTGGTGCGCAGCGTCGCGACGTTGTGGAGGAGTTCGTTGGTGCGGGGATTGATGCCGTAGAGTCCGAGTCCGAGCCGCACCATGTCGAGATGATATTGCGGGAAATGCTCAATGGCGGCGCTGTTGCAGATGTGCCGCAGAATGTGGTGGGAATAAGCGGATTGCAATCGCTGTGAGGCTTCGTCGAACAGGCGGAACTGGTCGGCGGAAAAGGCGTCGAACTGGTCGTCGTCGCTACCGACGAAGTGGCTGAAGACGGAGCAGGGAATGACGGCGGTCTGTCGCGTCAGTCGCTGAATCAGACGGTCGATGTCGTCGACGGGATGAAAGCCCAGTCGGTGCATGCCCGTATCGAGTTTGATGTGTACGGGAAAGTGTGTGATACCTTCTTTTTCTGCCGCACGGATGAGGGCTTCGAGGATGTCGAAATTGAAGACTTCGGGTTCGAGGCGGTGGTCGAACAGCATTTTGAAGGAAGTCATTTCGGGGTTCATCACCATGATGTTGGCCGTGATGCCGGCTTTGCGCAGTTCGGCACCTTCGTCGGCAACTGCCACGGCGAGGTAGTCGACACCTGCGCTTTGGAGGGTTTTCGATGCTTCGACCGCACCGATGCCGTAGGCGGATGCCTTCACCATGCAGACGATTTTCTTGCCCGGAATGAATGATTTATAGTAGTTGAGGTTGTCGACGAGTGCATTGAGGTTGACTTCGAGGATGGTTTGGTGGACGCGCAGGGTGAGTCGGTCGCAAATGCGGTCGAACTGGAATTGTCGTGCACCTTTGATGAGGATGAACTCGTCGTGGAGCGTGGCAAACAGCGTGCTGGAGAGCAGGTCGTCGGTCGTGAGAAAGAAGTGGTGCTCCATGGGGAAGAAGTCGGCACACTGACTGATTTCCGCGCCTACGCCGATGACTTTCTGAATGCCACGTTGCTGCGCCATGCGGGCAACACGGCTGTAGAGGTCGCGTGCGGGTTCACCGCTTTGGAGGATGTCGGACAGGATGAGCGTGCGTCGCTGCTGCGCCATGTCGGGACGCCGGTTCATGAAGTCGAGCGCGATGTCGAGCGAATGGATGTCGGAGTTGTAGGTGTCGTTGATGAGCGTGCAACCATTGATGCCGTCTTTCACTTCCAGACGCATGGCTACGGGTTCCAACGCCGCCATGCGCAGGGCGATGTCCTGCAACGTGAAGCGCGACGAATGGAGGGAATGGCAGACGGCAAGGCAGGTAATGGAGTTCTGAATGGCGGCATCGTCGATGAACGGAATGGTGTAGACGAGCGGAGTGCCGTCGATGCGGAGGTGCACGGCGGCGGTCTGCGTGGTCTTCACGACGGCTTCGACGACGATGTCGGTCTGTTCCGTCGGCGCATGGGATGACATGTTCCACGTGACTTTCTCCATGGCTGCAGGGAGCGACTCCATGCAACGGATGATGCAGTTGTCGCTGCCGTTCAGCACAGCCGTCGTGCAGCCTTTCATCAGTTGGAGTTTTTCGCTGCACTTGATGTCGTAGGTGAGGAAATTCTCCTGATGCGCCTGCCCGATGTTGGTGATGACAGCGGTGGTGGGCTGAATCATCTGGTGCAGACGTGCCATTTCGCCCTCACGGCTGATGCCGGCTTCGATGATGGCGAGGTCGGTGTGCGGACCGATGAGCCACAGCGAGAGCGGTACGCCCACTTGCGAGTTGTAACTGCGCGGCGAACGGCATACATTATAATAAGGCGACAGCAACTGGTAGAGCCATTCCTTCACGGTGGTCTTGCCGTTCGAACCCGTAATGGCAATGACGGGAATGTGGAACTGCTGACGATGGTAGGCAGCGAGCGTTTGCAGCGCACGCAGCGTATCGGGTACGAGGAGGAAGGCTGCATCGTCCATGCCGGCGGTGTTCACAGCCGAAAGGGCTGTTTCGGAACCGACGACAAAACTGCGTACACCGCGCTGATAGAGGCTGTCGATGTAGCGATGACCGTCGTTGCGCTGGGTGTGCAGCGCAAAGAAGATGGTTTCTTCGGGGAAACAGAGTGAGCGGCTGTCGGTGAGCAGCCAATTGATGACGGAGGTGCGGCGGGCATTGCCCCGCAGTTCGGCACCGATGACGTCCGCTATGGTTTGGATGGTGTATGGCATACGGCAAGTTCGGCGCTCCAGTCGATGTAGGGATGCGCCTGTTGAAGTTGTGTGATTTTTTGGATATACTTATTGATGAATTGCTGATGTGCAGGGTCGTCGGGATGCTGCACGCGGTGCGCCAATGCGGCGTGGATGTCCCGACACTGGCGTGAAATCTCCTGTTCGTCCCGCGCTACATAGGTGTCCGTGAAACGCTCATAGATGTAACTGACGGCTACGTCGGAGGGATGCACCATGTCGGTGGCATAGAAGCGGTAGTCGCGCAGTTCGTCCAACAGCAGTTCGTAGGCAGGGAAATAGGACACGTTGTCCGTCGTCAGCCGGTCGAGCGCCAGCAGCAACTCCGCCTTGCTGAGTTGGTTGGCGTGCAGTCCGTCGCGCTTGTGGCGAATGGGGCTGACGGTGAAGATGACTTGCAACTTCGGATTGACGCTGTGCAGCATCTGCAGCAGCGGCGTCCATTGGTCGACGATGTCGAAGGCAGAGAGCCGCGACCGCTGAAAGCATGCGTCGGGTTGCTTGTGGCAGTTGGCAACGAGCATTCCGTTCGATTGCAGGCGATAGATGTAGGCAGTGCCGAACGTCACGATGAGCCAGTCGGCATCGCACAGCCGTCGTGCCGTCGTGCGGAGTGCATGGTTGAGCCGTTCGGCAAGGACATCCGCCGTCGGTGCGTTGAACGACGAGTGGTGCATCCACGAGAAACAGCCGCGGCCGTCGCCATTGTCCACGATTTCGGGCGCATCGGCAGTGTATTCGCGTTCGCTGATGCAGCGCCACAGGTGGGCACAGATAGATGCCGGATTGTAGAGCGTGCCGAACGGATTGACGAGGCAGTCGAACTTGTCGCGCGTGAGCAACGTGCCGATGTGGTCGGCAAAGCACGAACCGAGCAGCAGCACCTTGTGTCGGTGAGTGAGATGGGCGCGGCTTTTCGGTATGTCGATACGTGTCGTCAGTTCCATCGTTCTGTCCTCCCTTGTGCCGTCGTCATTGCGCCATTGCCTGACACCAGCGGTCTTGAAAATCGCGGCCGACCGACGACTTCAGCACGCCGTTGTTCATAATGCTGAACGCCAGCAGGTGTCCGTTGGAAGCCCGCACGTAGCCTGCCAGACAACTCACGCCCTCCACCGTACCCGTCTTGGCATGGACGTTGCGGAATGCCGGCCCGCTCGTCATGCGCTTTTGCAACGTGCCGTCCACTCCGGCAATGGGCATGGCGTGGTAGAGCGCGTTGTAAATGGCAGTGTTGCGGTAGGCAAAGCGCAGCAGTGCCACTTCCGTCTCCGCCGTCACATAGTCGTAGAGGCTCACGCCGCTGCCGTCGACCACCTCCAGCGCCGCCGTGTTGCCGCCGGCACGCGCCACCATCTGTTCCACCTGTCGGGCAGCGTCCTTCCACGTTGCACCCTGTTTCTTCGACATCGCAGCCAGTTGGTAGAACACCGATTCGGCGTGCAGGTTGCTGCTGCGCTTCATCATCGGCTGCAGCACCTGTTCGAGCGTATGGCTGCGCGAGAAGAACTCCGTACCGCTGCGCACGTCCGACGGCGTTGCCACGATACGGGTGCCGCGCACCTGCGGACTGACGCCGATGCCACGGTTGCGCACCTCCTGCACCAACGTCTCGAGGAAATAGTATTCGGGATATATCAGGTAGTTCCCATTGCGTGCGTTCAGTCGCTCCTGCTGATTGAACATGAGCGGAGTGAGCGCCGGAATGAACGTCGACGGCACGTCGTCCCAGCACCACCCGTTGCCCCACCGGAGCGTATCCTTCATGCTGACGTCGCCCACGAACGTGCCGGCAATGCTGTCGACACCCAGCCGCTCGACGGCAGCAGCAAGGTCTTTCAAGTCGGCATGGCTGAACATGGGGTCGAACCCTCCCACCACGCAGATGTTGCCATGCAGCGTGCGACGCACCACCACCGAGTCCTGCAACGTGTCGGCAACGGCAATGCAGACGACCGTCGTGTCCGTCACGATGCGCCCGTCGTAGTAGGCACGCGTCGTACATTGGTGCCCCTTGCCCAGCGTCGCCAGTGCCGTCACCGCCGTCAGCACCTTCTGCGTGCTCGCAGGACGCATCACCCGCCGTGCGTTATAGGCATAGATGAGCGAATCGTCCGTCAGGTCGTAGATGCAGATGCCCGAATAATAGGGCGCAGCCTCGGCTTCCGCCACCAATGGCTGGATACGTTCCGTAAACTGCTCCGCCCACGTCGGTGCGCACACCATCGTGTCGCCCGCTTCCTGTGCCGCAGCATGGCAAATGCACCACGCCATCAGCCATCCTATCAGATATTTCTTCATGCGTTTGTCGTTTTAGTCAGTCGTTTTTCCCGCCGTTTCCGCAAGCAATCGACAAATTCGTCGGGGTGCTGCGGTGCGACGGCAGCATAGCGCACCGCGCCCGCCTCCGTCGTGTAGACGATGAGCATCCGTGCCGGCAGTTCCCAGCCAAACAAGCGCCGCGATGCCTGCTCAATCCGGCAGATGCGCTGCAACGGAATGACGAGGTCGCGGCGAAACCGCGACGTATGCACCGTGAGCACGTCGTCACTCAACACATACACCGTGTGAATCATCTGCTCAATCAGCACCACCATCATCAGCAACCCTATGCCGAAGAACAGCGCATGGCGTTGCCACGCAGCATAGCCCGTCAGAAACAGCAGACAGGCAAGCAACAACCAATTCTGCGCATGGATGCGCGAATGAAACGTGCGGTTCATCATGGCACAAAGTTACGAAAAATTTGCGTGAAAGAAGTTCGCAGCCATTGGAAAATTTTTCCGCAAAC
>JAFLUS010000168.1 GCA_022508685.1 Prevotellaceae bacterium
TCATTCAAAAAGACCGACATCGCGACATTGCCGTCGGACATTCCCTCCACGGCATCCATCGCGACGACCTCGATATGCGCCTCGGCGGACACCCCATTCGCAACGAAGCCTCACAAGGACAAGGCAAAACCTATCTTATCAGCCTCAAATTGGCACAATTCGACTTTCTGCGCCACACACGCACAGGCCCCACCACTCCCATTCTCCTACTCGATGACCTTTTCGACAAACTGGACACCGAGCGCATCGAGCGCATCATCCACCTCCTTGCAGCCAAGAATTTCGGGCAAATCTTCATCACCGACACCAACCGCGAACATCTCGACCGCATTCTGCAACAATCCCCCGTTGAACATAAAATCTTCACCATGCGACAGGGCAATATCTTTATTTATAAAGCATAGATTCACAATTGGCAGTCTTTCACCACTCAACTTCAAACGAGTGGTGACCAGAACCTACGTTTTTAGTAGTTGTACTACCATCGGCACAAGGCAGAAGCAGTTGGCCATTGGTATTGGGTGGTAATGTAGCATCAAGCCTGAAGATACGTTGCAGCGTATCCAACTGCCATGTACAGGCAATTTTTCCGTAAGGCGATTGATAAGTAGTCGATGCCGAAGTCAAATCGCCGACGACTTGCGGTGCTATGAGGATATGACGGTAACCGACAGTGCCTGCTTGCTGACGAATTCCGCCTACAGAAGCGTATAGCCATTCAAGGATATGGCCGAGCATGAGGTGGTTGTTCGACGCATTGGGCAATGCTTGCCATGATTCGGTAAGGGCGGTTGCACCATGTTTCAATTGGTATCCATAGCCGGGCGTATCGGTACGAATGTTCATGTCATAGATGATGTCGGAACGTCCGTTGTCGGCAAGGGCGGTCAGGAGATAATGAAAGCCAATGTCACCCGTAGTGAGTGCATTACCACGTTGGCGGATGTCATGAACGAGATGACAGAGAGCATATTCAATTTCGTCAGCGTCTAATAATCCGAGTGCAATGGTCATGGCAATGGCGGTTTGGCTGTTGCGTTCTATTTCGTGCGTCTGCGAATTCAGAAAAGCTTGACGGAATGCAGCACGGACGGCTTCCGCCATGTGTGCATAGTGCTGTGCATCATCGCGTTCACCGAGGAGTTCAGCCATTTGTTGCATCGTGGCAATGTCATGGTAATAGATGGCCGTGGCTGTGAGCGCGGTAGAGGTGAGTTGGGCATATCCCGGCGGATTGGGACCGATGTCGTACCAGTCTCCCAAACCATAAGCGAGAATACCATCTGCAGCACGGCTCGTCAGGTAGTCGAGATAGCGTTTCATGGCGGGATAATGGCGGCGGATGAGTTGGTCGTCGCCGTAAGTCTGATAGTATTGCCACGGTACAATGATGAATGCACTACCCCATTCGGGCGAATCTTCAAAACCATCGGCAAAGCGGGTGTACTCTGGTGTGATGGATGGAATACATCCGTCGGGACGTTGCGACGTCTCCATATCGTGGAGTATCTTGGCATAGAATGTACGGTAATCGTAGCGATACAGGATAGAGGATTGCATCAGATGGGCTTGCTCTATCCAGCCTAATTTCTCGCGGTGAGGACAATCGGTCAGTATGCTTTGCGCATTACTGCGTATTGCCCAGTCAATCAGTGTGTGAATTTGATTAAACAGCGGATTTGAGCAACTGAAGGTTCCAGCTTCGTCAGCAGCATTTGAGATGTGCAGCCCTTTCAGTGCAGTCAGCACTGGCAAGTTGTTGGGGTTGTCTTCGTCTGCGGGAACAGCACCTTCCACTTGCACATAGCGGAAGCCGTAGTAGGAGAATTGCGGTTGCCAGTGTTCGGGAGCGTTACCATTGGTACGATACGAGAAATAGTAAGGTTGCCCGATGGCACTCTGATTAACGGTGCTGTCGGCATTGAGCAGTTCCGCTGGTCGGAAAATGACATGCCGTCCTCGTTCGCCTGCGAGTTCGATGGAGATGATGCCAGAGAAGTTCTGTCCCAAATCGTAGACCCAATGTCCTGCGGCATTCTTAAACTTTTGCTTGATTGGCATCTCCTGTCGGACAATGACGGGAATGGAAGTCTGCGAATGCAACGTTCCTACATATTGGGTGGAAATGGCGTGCGTCCATTGCACATCGTCGAATGTGGGTTGCGTCCAGTTTGAAGAAGGCAACAACGTGGCATCGTAGTCTTCTCCTCCAAAAATGCTGGAATACACAATGGGGCTTGGAGCCACGCGCCATGTCGTATCGCTCACCACGTCGTCGATTGTCCCGTCTTCGTATTCAATGTGCATCAACAGACGCATTTTGGGTGCGCCATAGTCTGTGAGGAGTTTGAAATAGCGTTCACGGGGAATGTAGTGGAAACCGTTTCCCAACATGATGCCGATGGCGTTGCTTCCTTGTTGCAAATGATGGGTAACGTCGAACGTCACGTATAGGGCTTCGACGTCGTATTTTGTCCATCCTGCATCGAGGAAATGATTACCGACTTTCTTGCCGTTGAGAAAGAGGTCGAAATGTCCCAGCCCACAGACGTAAGCCGTTGCTCGTTGCACGGGTTTTGGCAGAAAGAATGCTTTTCGCAGCAACGGCAAGCGGTAATCAGTGGTTACCGCTTGTGCTTCTTGTGCATGATGGTCGGGCTGCATGGCAATCCATTGTGCCTGTCGCCAATCGGATTCGTCGAACAATCCGGTGGAAAAGTCTTTCCATGCACTCCATGCCGTTTGCCGACCGACCGTACCCCAACAGCGTACACGCCATTGGTAATGCGTAGCAGGCTGAAGGGCTGTACCGCCATAAGGAATGGATACAGAGCGGTCGGACCACACTTTGCGGCTGTCCCATATCAGCTTGCCGTCTGTCCGCACTTGGATCTGATAGGCTTTCTGCCAATAGTTCGGCTTGTCGGTAGCGACTTTCCAACTCAATCGCGGCGCAGTTTGCTCCACCCCGAGCGGATTGGGCAAGTCTTCGCAGCGGAGGTCACAGACGGTCTGAGCAGTTGCCGATTGCAGCACTACCCACAAGGCAAGGAGGCTCAATAATGGTTTCATGGCTGCACAGCACTTCCCTACTCGCTCAATTCATCGGACGGAGCAGGTGTATTGTCTGCAGCGTCTGTGTCCGGAACGGATGATTCTTCTTGCTGCTCGTCGCCAAGGAAAGTGTATGTAAAATTATTGCTTTTGATGGACGGGAACTGGCTGCGCACATCGACGTCCTGTCGGTTGCGCAGATGTTCAATCATGCGGTTGTAGCAGTGCATGGCGCTGTCTGCCTTCAGCCGGACACGGAAGCGTGTGTCGACATACTGGCACTTGCCCGTATCGGGATTGGTGACCACGCGTTTGAAAATGAGGGATGCTTCGTACCAGCCTTCATGCTGTTCGTTGAACAAATCCATTTGCGTGCGTTTGCGTTCTGCCATTGCGGAATGGTTGTCGCCTTGCTGCTTGCGCATTTTTTCCATGTACTTGAATTCTTCCAGCGTCTTGGCTTCGGTCTTCAGGAAGAGTACATAATTGCTGTAACTCACTTTCAGGCGAAACGGATAAGTGTTGTCAGACTCGGCAAAGTTGATGATGCGGTCAATGGCATTGGCATCGTACTTGATTTCATCGATGGAGGAAAGAAAGGCAACAACTTCTTGAATATTTGTTGCAAGCGTGTCGTGGTCAAAATACCGAACGTACAAATTCATCATAATAATCGTTATAAAGGTAAATAGTACTTAAAAGAACGCTTCGGGTTTGCATATTCTTTATTATCATGAACTGCAAAAAGCATTATCGAGTGCAAAGTTAGTCTTTTTGTCTGAAAAACTGCAATAAAATGAAAAAAAAGCCGTAACTTCGCAGCGATTTAACGCATTATTCATTTTATGCATTACCGCAGTAAGCGGTCGTGTGCTTGAACACCACGTAAAAAACAAGACCATGACAACATCTGTTTCTTCGGTCGACAATGGTAGCCGCAGCACCATTGCGACTTCGGATGCGCAGCAGCCGCATCAAGTGAGTGTAACCTTCATGCTGATGGGCATCTTTTTCTGTGTATGCCTTGTGGCGTCCAATCTGCTCGAAACGAAAATCGTGCAAGTGGGTCCCATTTCCATGACGGCAGGTTTCCTCGTGTTCCCCATTTCCTACATTCTCAACGACTGCATCGCTGAGGTATGGGGATTTCGCAAGGCAAGGCTTGTCATTTGGACGGGGTTCCTGATGAATTTCTTTGTAGTGGCAGTGGGCGGACTTGCCGTCGCCATTCCGCCAGCCCCCTACTGGGCAGAGAACGAACCGCATTTTGAGTTTGT
The DNA here is from genome assembly GCA_022508685.1 of Prevotellaceae bacterium. Taxonomy (GTDB): domain Bacteria; phylum Bacteroidota; class Bacteroidia; order Bacteroidales; family Bacteroidaceae; genus UBA3839. The sequence goes on from JAFLUS010000168.1 coordinate 4,332, forward strand.
GTTCGGTCTGGCTCCACGCATTGCAGCAGCCAGTCTGCTCGCTTTCCTCGTCGGTTCGTTCCTTAACGCATGGGTGATGAGCCGCATGAAGATTCGCGACAAGGAGCATCGTTTCGCTTGGCGTGCCATTGCTTCGACGCTGGTGGGCGAAAGTGCCGATTCGTTGGTCTTCTTTCCGCTCGCATTTGGCGGACTGATGAGCATACCGGATTTGCTCAAATTGGTCGTGCTGCAAATCACGGCAAAGACGCTGTACGAAATCGTTGCCTTGCCGCTCACCATTCGCATCGTCCGCCACGTGAAACGCACGGAAGGCGTGTCGGCATACGACGAAAACATATCGTATAACGTATTCAAAATCAAAAATCTATAATATTTTACTGCACATGAACTTACAACGAGAGGCAGAGGGGCTGAAAGCCCTCGGCACCACTACTGCATATCGGCAGGACTATGCGCCTGAAGTGTTGGAAACGTTTGAGAACAAACATCAAGACAACGACTATTGGGTACGCTTCAACTGCCCCGAATTCACGAGCCTGTGCCCCATCACCGGTCAGCCCGATTTTGCCGAAATCCGCATCAACTACATCCCCGACGTGCGCATGGTGGAAAGCAAGAGCCTGAAACTCTATCTGTTCAGTTTCCGCAACCACGGCGATTTCCACGAAGACTGCGTGAACACCATCATGAAAGACCTCATCCGACTGATGGACCCGAAATATATCGAAGTGACAGGCATCTTCACTCCTCGCGGCGGCATCAGCATCTACCCATACGCCAACTACGGCCGCAAGGGGACGAAATACGAAGAAATGGCTGCCTTCCGCCTCCTCCGCCACGATATGGCATAAGCCTTCGCACATTCGATTTTTCCTATTTATCAAGCATGCAGAAAAGGGCTTTTCGGCGTGCGCATAAACGTTCTGAGGCGTGCGCATAAGCGTTTTCAGGCGTATGCATAAGCGTGTTCACGTTTATGC
>JAFLUS010000169.1 GCA_022508685.1 Prevotellaceae bacterium
TGCGTCAGTGCCAACTGGTGTCGGTGTCGATGCCGTAGCGGTAGACACGCGCGAGTTTGATGTCGAAGATGAGGACGGAGTTGGCGGGAATGGAACCGCTGCCGCCTGTGCCGTAACCGAGATAGGGCGGAATGACGACTTGCCAGCGGTCGCCCTGCACCATGTGCATGAGGGCGGTGGAAAAGCCCGTGACCAATGCGGAGGGTGTCATGAGCGTGGGCACGTCAATGTCTTCGTTGAGCGTCGTTCCGTTGAAACTGCGGTCGAAGTTGTACCCCTGCGGATAGGTCGCGGTGGGGATGAGATGCCCCGTGTAATGCACGCGCACGCTGTCCTTGTAGAGTGGCGAGTAGGTGCCTTCGCCTTGTTCAAGAGACTTGGCATAGACGTAGTACTTCCGCGGTCCGGAGAGGTCGTCGTACTCGTCGCCCAAGGTGTAGGCTTTGTACATCGTCCATCCGTCCACACCGTTGCGGGCGAGTGTGGCAATGGAATCGAGGTAGTGGGCGTTGCGGTCGGGCCAGTCGTTGTATTCGTTTACTTCGTCGCTCTCGCTGCAACTGCACAGGAGAAGGACGAAGCAAAGGAGGAAGGGAAGTTTCTTCATTATTTCAGTTTTTTGAGCAGACTGGTGATAGACACGTTGTCTTCGATGAGTCCGCGCAGTTCGGCGATAGGAATGCGGCGTTGTTCCATCGTGTCGCGCATACGAATGGTGACGGTGTTGTCCTGCAACGTGTCGAAGTCGACGGTGACGCAGTAAGGCGTACCGATGGCGTCTTGACGGCGATAGCGCTTGCCGATAGAGTCTTTTTCGTCGTACTGACAATTGAAATGGAATTTGAGGTCGTCGACAATTTCGCGTGCCTTTTCGGGGAGTCCGTCTTTCTTGACGAGCGGCATGACTGCCAGTTTGACGGGTGCGAGGGCTGCGGGCAGACGAAGCACGGTGCGCGTTTCGCCATTCTCCAATTTCTCTTCGCAGAAACTGTGGCACATGATGGAGAGGAACATGCGGTCGACGCCGATAGATGTCTCGATGACGTACGGCGTATAGGAGTCGTTGATTTCGGGGTCGAAGTACTTGATAGACTTGCCCGAGAATTTCTCATGCTGCGAGAGGTCGAAGTCGGTGCGGCTGTGGATGCCTTCTACTTCCTTGAAGCCGAACGGGAGCCGGAATTCGATGTCGGTTGCGGCGTTGGCATAGTGAGCCAGTTTCTCATGGTCGTGGAAACGATAGTTGTCGTCGCCGAAACCGAGGTTGCGGTGCCATGCCATGCGGGTGTGCTTCCACTTGTCGAACCAGTCGAGTTCCGTGCCGGGCTTGATGAAGAACTGCATTTCCATCTGCTCGAACTCGCGCATGCGGAAGATGAACTGGCGTGCCACGATTTCGTTGCGGAAGGCTTTACCGATTTGGGCGATACCGAACGGAATCTTCATGCGTCCGGTCTTCTGCACGTTGAGGTAGTTGACGAAGATGCCCTGTGCGGTTTCCGGACGCAGGTAGATAGTCATTGCCGCGTCGGCAGTGGAACCCATTTCGGTCTTGAACATGAGGTTGAACTGGCGCACTTCCGTCCAGTTGCGCGTGCCGCTGATGGGGCAGACGATTTCTTCGTCGAGGATAATCTGACGCAGTTCCTGCAAATCCATCTTGTTCATTGCCTCGGAATAGCGTTCGTGCAGCGCGTTGCGCTTCTGCGTTTCTTCGAGCACGCGGGGGCTGGTGCTGCGGTATTGCTGTTCGTCGAAGGCGTCGCCAAAGCGCTTGCGGGCCTTTGCCACTTCCTTCTCAATCTTGTCTTCGTACTTGGCTATCTGCTCCTCGATGAGCACGTCGGCACGATAGCGTTTCTTCGAATCGCGGTTGTCGATGAGCGGGTCGTTGAATGCGTCGACGTGTCCGCTGGCCTTCCAGATGGTGGGGTGCATGAACACGCAGGAGTCGATTCCCACGATGTTCTCGTGCATCAGCACCATCGATTGCCACCAATATTGCTTGATGTTGTTCTTCAGTTCCACACCGTTCTGACCATAGTCATAAACGGCACCCAATCCGTCGTAGATTTCGCTCGAAGGGAATACGAAACCATATTCCTTGCAGTGCGACACGACTTTCTTAAATACGTCTTCTTGTGCCATATAGATTTGAAAATTTAGATGCGACAGCGTACAATTTGGGTACAAAGATAGGTATTTTCTACGTAACTCGCTGCATCTTTGGGAAAAATTAACGCAAGTCTCGCGCACGTTGCCTACTTTAATTACGATGCATACGCGCGAGTCGGTCGTATCTGTTTCCCAAAATTTGCAAGAATGATTTTTTTATCGTAATTTTGCGCCATCAACCTATATTTACCTACATCACACACTATGAAACGGATATTTTTCACAGCCCTGCTGCTCACGGCAACTCTCGTCGGTCGGGCACAGCAAATCAGTTACATTGAGACGACACGGTCGTGGTACTACATCTACGACGAAAACGGCAAGCGATTGCGCGGCATCAGCGCATCGTCAGGCGAACTCGTCGGCTACGGCCCCACGTTCTACATTCTGCGTCAGAACTCGTTCTACATCATGTTCGACGTGAAGGGAAAACGCCTCGGCAGCCTCAGCAAAAACAACGCAGGCGAAATCATTTCCGTCAGCGGCGAGACGTTCACCAGCCGGAACGGCTCATGGATTTACACATGGCGGAAAGACGGCAAGAAACTGAGTTCGCGCCCTGCTCACTGACGCGCCTTATTCTTACGAATAGAGGAAACGGCGGATGTTGCGCTTCGGCGTCTTTTCAAATTCTTCGGTACGCGATTCGAGCGCAGAAAGGGCACAGAACGTGGGCAGCATCCGATTGATGTGGCGACGATAGCGGTCGAGTTGTTCTGCGAAATCGTCGCGCGTCATGCCGTGCCGCTGCAACGTGTCGTCGCTCGTGTAGACCAGTCCCACGAGTTTGTCGCCACGCTGCACGACGACGCACTCGTCAATCAGTGCATGTCCCGTCAGTTTTTCTTCAATTTCTTCGGGATAGATGTTCTGTCCGTTCGAACCGAGCAGCATGTTCTTCACGCGTCCGCGAATGTAGACGTTGCCGTCGCTGTCCATCGTGGCGAGGTCGCCCGTGTGGAGCCATCCGTCTTCGTCGATGGTTTCCACCGTGGCTGCATCGTTCTTGTAATAGCCCAGCATCACGTTCATGCCACGCGTAACGATTTCGCCCGGCACACGTTCGGGGTCGTCGCTGAGGATGCGCACCTCCATGCGTGGCGCACTGCGTCCGCACGACGTCATGGCAAACGAATGCCAGTCGCGATAGCAGATGATAGGCCCACATTCCGTCATGCCGTAACCCACGGTATAGGGGAACTTGATGCGCTTGAGGAATGTCTCCACTTCGCTGTTGAAGGAGGCGCCTCCGACAATGATTTCGTAGAAATTGTCGCCAAACACCTTCTGCAACTGCCGACGGATTTTCCGATAAATCAGCGTGCGCACTATCGGCAGCATCAGCAGGCTGCGCATCTGTACGGCACGGATGACGGGAAAGATTTTATTTTGTACGATTTTTTCGATGATGAGCGGTACGGCGATGATGATGTGGGGACGCACGTCGGCAAACACTTGCAAGAGCACCGACGGGCTCGGAGCCTTCGTCAGATAGTGGATGTGGCTGCCGACGCAGAATGCATACATGAATTCGAAGGCAAACCCGTACATGTGTGCCATGGGCAGGAGTGAAACGACCTTCTTGCCGGGTTTCAGTCCCAAGGCTTCGTTGGCAAATGCCACGTTCGACCACATGGCACGATAGGGCAACATCACGCCCTTCGAATGACCCGTAGAACCACTCGTGTAACTCAGCATGGCGAGGTCGTCGGGACGGTCGGCAAAGTATCGCACGTCCACCTTGCCGAAAGGCATGTCGTAAGAGATGTGTCCGATAGTGGAAAGGCTGCACATCGGGCATTCCCGCTCTTCGCCTTCGTCGTTCGGAGGCAGTTGCAGCATGGTGGTGCCGGAGATGGTTACGCCCAGTTTTGCCGCAATGTCGTCGGCACACATCAGCAGTTTCGTCTCGCTGTGGACGATGATATTGATGATTTGCTCCGCATTGAAGTCTTGGAGAATCGGCACCGTGACGGCTCCGAAAGTGAACGCAGCCAAATAGGCAACTGCCCATTGGCTGCTGTTCTTGCCACAGATGGCAATGCGGTCGCCTCGCTTGAGGTCGAGCGAATGGAAATACTCGTGTAGGCGTGCAAACTCACAAGCCGCTTCCTTGTAGGTGAACCGCACCGACGTGCCGTAGTCGCTGAATGCCGGTCGTTCCCAGTTTTCGCGGATGGTACGCTCCATGATGCGCATCATGGACTGCGTGTGTTGGATGTAGTCTACTTTCATTCGATAAATTGCTCACATTTGTGCGAACTGTGCAAATGTACGCAAATTTATTGAGACTACACGCACAAAAGGCAAGAAATCTACTTTTCGCCCTCGATAAGTTTGCGCAGCGATGTCTTCATGAAAGGTTTGATATGTTCATACGACACCACAAACGCCGGTATTCCTGCAGCATATGGCGCAACCTCGTAAGGTTGGTAAATGAACTCGATGCCGTCAGCCGTCAGCACCGGTGCTTGTTCGGGAAGCGGAATGTCGTCCGAATCTCCATAAGAATCCAACATAAGATATTCGCTGAGGTCTTCCGAATCATCGATTTCGAAATATTCGCGCAATCCGTTTTCAAGCAAGGCTTGGAACAGGCGTGAATCAGTGTCTTTGAACATGTCCCACGTAATCTGCCCGCCGTCACTCTTGCGCAGCGTTGCACCGATAGTGGCATACATGCCATGTGCAGCCCCCGCAAAGTAGATAGAAGCAGCATGCACCAGCGTGATGTAGTCGTCGCATTCGTAACGTACATAAATGGAATCGGAGCACGTAGACGTCATGTCGTCGTCGTACCACAATTCATCCTCTTCATCCATGTCCTCTGCATAGGGTTCCAATTCCTTCTTCATGGCTTGAACATAATGGTCGAGCATCGCCTGTCCGTCGTTCATGTCGCCTGTATATTCGCCAGACAACTGCTCGTTTATCCATTCGCGCACGGCTTCCACCAACGTTTCGTTCGTTCCACCCACAGGGTAGGCAACGACGCAGTTCACTTCACACGTTTCAGACTTGAATTGTCCTTCCAATTGTTCAAACTGAATGTCGGGCTGCTGTTCATTTTTGCAAGCCGACAACCATACGACAGCCGTCAGCACCATTGCCAACCGCGCTGCAA
>JAFLUS010000017.1 GCA_022508685.1 Prevotellaceae bacterium
GCGTAGAGGGAGGCAGGGTTGCCGTGTTGGGCGAGGGCTTCGCGGACGAGGGTGATGTGGGCGTCGGGGATGAGGTCGTGCAGTTCCACTTCGCCGGTGGGGATGAAGCCGGCGAGGTGAGTGAAGATGGTGGTGGGGGTGAGGTTGCGCTCGGCGGCAATTTCGTCGACGGACTTGCCCGATTGGTAGAGGCGCAGACTGATGTTCTGCGTCTTTTCTTTCGGTTCTTTCTTGGTGGTGCGCTTGCGTCGCGTGGTGGCGGTGTCGGCGGTGTCCTGCAGAAGGGCGTTGGCTTTGTCTTTCAGGTAGGTTTTGGTTGAGAAGCCGTGTTCGGCAACGCATTCGAGAGTGGCGGTCTTGCTGCGGAAATCAAGGCGGAAGGTGTCGAGTGCGCCTGTGAATTGTTTCTTGACGACTTTGTTGCCGATTTCCGGTTGGGTGCGTGCGTTGAGGGCATCGAAGCGGTGCAGTTGCGTGGCAAAGTAGCCGGCGCCTTTGCCGATGCGTTCGTGGAGCGTGTCGGCGTTGGTCTGCAGCAGGGTGTTGAGTTGCGCGTGGAATTTGAGCGATACTTGGTAGATGTCGGCGTCGAACTGCTGTGCGGCGTCCTTCCATGCTGCCGTGAGTTCGGGTTGCTGTTTTGCCAAATGTTCTTCGAAGATGCGGACGACGTAGTGGAGTGAACGGTGGAGCGCGGCGAAGGAGAAGCATTCTTCGAGCAGGTGTCTGAAGAATTGCTGACGGAACGTGTCGAGTTGGTCTTTGGCGTTTGCCGAACTTGCCAGTTCACGCGCGATGTAGTCGTTCACGCTTTGGTCGGAGGCGAGTGAGCGGAGGTCGATGGGACGTGCCAGCACCATGCCTTCGAGTGAGCGGCAGCGGCTGAGGGCAACGTAGACTTGTCCATGGGCGAAGGCGTCGTTCACGTCGAGAATGGCGCGGTCGAACGTGAGTCCCTGACTTTTGTGGATGGTGATGGCCCACGCGAGGCGCAGCGGAATTTGGCGGAACGTGCCGATGATTTCTTCTTCAATTTCTTTCGTTTCGTCGTTGATGCGCATGCGGGTGTTCTGCCATTCTGCGGGCGAAACGCTGATGGGCTGTGCGTCGTCCTTGCACTGCACGAGGACGGCTGTGTCGGCAAATCCGACGACGCGTCCCATTTTGCCGTTGTAGTAGGCTTGGTCGGTGGCGTTGCGGATGAACATGACTTGTGCGCCCACCTTGAGCGTGAGTGCGGCGTCGGCTGGGTAAGAGGTTTCGGGAAAGTCACCGCTGACGATGGCTTCGTACCGATGAGGCGCAGCGGACAGCCCGTTGAGTTTCGATTCGTTCACGCGCTGTGCCATGTAGTTGTGCGTGGTGAGGCGGATGCACTCCTCGCTGTCGTCGGGTTCGTAGTTGGGGATGTGGCGTGCGTTGAGTGCATCGACGGTGGCGGCATCGAGTTGTCCGTTGCGGATGTGGGCAAGGAGCGAGATGAAGCGTGCGTCCTCTTGCCGGTAGATGTGCTGCAGTTCGATGGTGACGTATTGTATCTGTTGCAGGGCGTGGCTGCTGAAGAAGTAGGGCGTTTCGTAGTAGTCCTTGAGCACGTCCCATTCTTTCTCCACTGCCACGGGTGCCAGTTGCTGCAGGTCGCCGATGAGCAGGAGTTGCACGCCGCCAAAGGGGCGGTAGCGGTCGCGATACTTGCGCAGCACGCTGTCGATGGCGTCGAGCGTGTCGGCACGCACCATCGAGATTTCGTCGATGACGAGGAGGTCCATCGTGCGCATGATGTTCTTCTTCTCCTTGCTCATCTGGAAGTGGTTGCCGCGCTCCTTGTAGGTCTTTGTCGCGTTGGGCAGATGGATGCTTGGCGAGAGTTGGAAGAACGAGTGGATGGTGACGCCCTGTGCGTTGATGGCAGCCACGCCGGTGGGTGCGACCACGACCATGCGCTTGGGCGACAGCGTGCGGATGCGGCGCAGGAAGGTGGTCTTGCCCGTGCCTGCCTTGCCGGTGAGGAACACGCTCACGTCGGTTCCTTCGATGAACTGCCATGCGAGGTTCATCTCGTCGTTGTGTGCTTTCGTCATGCTGCAAAGGTAGGGCTTATTTCGCAGATATGCAACCTCCGTCGCACACAATCTCCGGTTCGTCGGCGACAAAATCTTGGTTTTGCCACGAAACAAAGTTGTTTTCGTTGCGAATGTAAGTTCTTTTCTTCGCAGATGAAAGTTTGTTCCACAATGTGGAATAACTATTCCGCAGTGTGGAATAACTGTTTCACAGTGTGGAATAACTATTCCACGTCGTGGAATAAACTTTCTGTCCCGACAATGGAAACTTTGTACGGGCATCGGTGAAACTATTTTCAGGGACGCCGCCATGTTTCGTCAGCCACGCGCTTGTCGGCGGTTTCAACATTTAACAGATGTTAAGAGCCACGCCGTCGGTTTGCAAGTGTGGAGGAAATATGTTTACTTTGCAGCGTTGAACATAAAGAAATGTTGAATTGTATATAATCAATAGAGCCGTATGATGAAATTGACCGCAAAAGAAGAGGAAGTAATGGAGAAAGTGTGGATGCTCGACGAGTGTACGCCCAAGCAGGTGCTGGCACTCTACGACGAGCCGCGTCCGCTCATCAATTCCGTTTCGAACGCCATGCAGTCATTGGAACGCAAGGGCTACCTCACGCATCGTCAGCAGGGACGGGGCTACGTTTACATGCCGGCAGTGGCGCAGAAGGACTATGGCAAGTCGAAGTTGGGGACGTTCGTCGAAAAATACTTCGACAGTTCCTATATGAGTGTGGTGTCGGAATTTGTGCATGAAGAGAAAGTGAGCAAAGCCGAGTTGGTGGCATTTCTTCACGAATTGATGAAGGAGGAGTGAGCGATGGCTGCATTTGTCATTTACATCTTCAAATGGGCGTTGTCGCTGACGCTGCTCTATTCCCTCTATGGTGCGTTGCGCCGTGAGACGTTCCACACGCTCAACCGCGCGGTACTGCTTGCCATTCTCGTGGTGAGCATGGTGCTGCCGCTCTGCCGTTTCACGACGACGCATCCGACGGTGCTCAACACCGGTGTCAGCCGCATGGAACAGATGCTGACCGACCGCGAGCCGGAACTGCCGTCGGCACCGACGCCGTCTGCCAAGAGCAGCATGGCAGCCGACGTGCCGTCCGTCGGTAGCGATGCCGGCGTGCAGGACGATGGTGGCGGTGTGGCAGCCGGCAGACCGATAAACTGGTGGCTGTGCCTTACCTTTATATATATGGCAGGTGTCGTCGTGGCATGGGGACTTTACCTGTATAGCCTCATGTGCGTCGTCAGGTTGCTGCATGGCGGACGTCGCATCGCCGTGGCGGGCGTGCCGCAGTGGGTGCACGTCGTCGTCAGCGACCGCGTGCGCGTGTCCTGCAGTTGGATGCGGTGGGTGGTGGTGTCTGCCACTGATGTCGTGGAGTTGCCGTCCGACGGCAGTTTTGTTGATGCGGACGCAAATCCCATTCTCACGCACGAACTGGCACACGTGCGTCGCGGGCATTCGTGGGACAAGTTGTTCTGCGAGGCGGTGTGCCGCACGCTGTGGTTCCTGCCGTTCGCGTGGATGCTCCGGCGCGACTTGGCGGACGTGCATGAGTTCGAAGCCGACCGCGCAGTGCTCCGTGCCGGCGTTAACCGAATGAAATACAACATGTTGATTATAGAGAAAGCCGTGAGCGCAGGACTGCAGCCTGTCGTGAACGCATTTAACGAAAGTAAAACGAAAAAGCGAATGAAAATGATGTTTCAGAAGAAATCAACACGTGTGGCTGCGCTGAAGGCGCTCTACCTCCTGCCGCTCGCAGCCGTTGTCACTACCGCATTTGCCCGTCCGCAACTGTTGGATGAAGTGGAGGCAGAAATCACTCAAGCCTTGCCCTCGGTGCGTCCGTCGGTTGCGGTGCAGCCTGTGGCTGACGCGGCAGAAGCCGTTGCGGAAATGGCTGAAGCAGTGGAAGCGGTTGAAACCGAAGCGGTTGCGACCCTACCGACCACCGAACCGACGTTGGAAGCCGTGCCGACGACGGACGATGGAACGGAGCCGATGGCAGTAGCCGTGCTCGACTCCACGATGACGAGCGTAGGTGCCCGACGCATAGCCGAAGGCGTGTATGTGGGGCGCTTCAAGCCCAACTACACGAGCGATACGATTAGGGTGCGGCAGGTGAACCTGAACGACAGCGAAGGCAACCACCTTGCCGAACATACGTTTGCGCAGCACGACGGCGTGGGCAATTGGCAAATCGACCTGCAAGTGGAAGAACGCGCGCAGTTCGGACGCGGATGGCACATCCGCTGGATGACGTGCGACGCCCCTGCCGAAGCGGAGTTTCACGACAGGAGAGATGCCCGCTCGGCTACGCCTGTGGAGATAGCCTCCGTTACGGACTATGAACTGCACCGATTCAAGCAGAATTTCCATTTGGAGCAACATCCCGACGAAACGTGGCTGGTGGTGTATCGACCCGTCAATGTCAACGAGGACACGTTCACGTTCTCCTGCGAGAATTTCTACATAGAGGACGTGGCAACGGGCGATATGTACGCATGCCGGCGTTTGCAGAACTATGATGCGAAAAACGTGAACATCCCTGTGAAGGCATACGAAAACACCGTCCTTCAGATGACCTTTGTGTTTCCTCCGTTGCCCAAGAGCGTGAAGCGCATCCGCTTCACCGGCAATGTCGCATATGCCCGTCAGCATACCTATAAAGTAAAGGATTTGCTGCGCCGTCCGAAACGTATCATCCAATAACCTCTATCCAATATGAAAAAGAAAGCCATCATTTGGGCAGCCGCAGCCATGCTGCTGGTCGGTTGCCACGTTCAGAAAACTACGTTGTTCGTCATCGGTACATCGCCCTACGACGAACGTCCCGTCAACGAAAAGCCGACCATGGAACGTCCGGCATGGCCCAACTACGATATTCACAACGAAAACTCGTTTGCCGTATTTTCCCACGTGGCATCGCCCACGAAGCCGTCCGACCGAAAGGTGCGGCTGATGGTGGATTACGGCCGGCCGTGGTCGGAATCCATGACGCTTTATCGCTGCAAGGAAGCCACTTATGTGGTGTATTCCTATGTCGTTCCGCAAGACTGGTTCTTCTTCTGCTTCTACGAAGGCGACTGCATCATCGATGCCGACACGGGCGACGAATACCGTCTGCGTGAGGTAGAGCATTTCCCGCTCAATCAGTGCTTCTGGGTACATGGCATGGAGGGCAGGCAAGTCGGCTTCGTACTGGTATATCCGCCGTTGCCCGACAGCGTGAAACGCATCCGCTACTTCGGTGCCGCCGGTCCGCATCGTCGATGGTTCTCGCCTTCGGCACAGAAAAGCAAGGTCTACGACCTGAACGACCTGCGTCCGCATGGTGCTTCCGGTTCCAATGTGACAGGGCGCATCATTCGGTAGGTCTGATAGGGAACAAGCAATGGCTTCAAGTCGTTGTTAATTAAGTTAGTAATCCATATGCCTATAGGCTTCCTGCACTGTTCGTGAGAATCGTGCAGGAAATTCTGTTGGCAGCAAGTCATAAACTTGTTAGTCAGAACTTTGTCAGTAACAACTTTATTTCATATCTTTGCAGTATGTAACTCAAATTCAACACAGAATAATGAAAAAGAACAGATTAGGTAGCGGCATGGTAGCGGCATTGTTGGCTGCGCTGTGCTTCGTTTGCGATGGTTGTGCAAACGAAAACGTGGCAAGATTGGAAGGAACGATGGCAGGAATGGAAGCGACGGATACGTTGCTGCTGATTGACGTATTGAACGAGCAGCGTCCGTTGGTATCTATCGAAGTCAAGGACGGAAAAATCACGCCGAAGGAGTTGGCGGTAGACTATCCGATTGTGGTGGTGCTGCAACCTCGCAATCGTGCAATCAACCTGCTGCCGTTTGTATTGGAACCCGGCACGATTGTGATTGAAGGCGATATTGCCAACCCCTATTCGCTGAAAGTGAGCGGCACGCCGTTGAACGAAGAATGGCAGGAGATGGAAAAAATGGCAAAAACGCTGGAAGCACCGAAGGATGTGGACGAGAACACCGTTGTCGATATGCCGACGCTGATGGCAAACTTTACCAGTGCGGTGCGTGAAAAGATTTTGGCACATAAGGATGACGTGCTCGGTTTCTTCCTTTATGTGGAATATCGTGAAGCATTCGATGCAGAAACACAAATGGAATTGGTGACGGCGTTGGCTGACAGATGGACGGGCAACGATGTGTTTGACCAATTGGCAAATAGTGTGAAGAATCAGTCAAGCACGAGTGCCGGTGCGATGTTCACGGACTTTGAGGCGGAATACGAAGGCAAAGTGCAACGTTTGTCCGACTATGTGGGCAAGGGCAATTACGTGTTGGTCGACTTCTGGGCATCGTGGTGCGGACCATGCCGTCAGGAAATTCCCAATCTCATTGAGGCATACGAGCGATACAAGGACAAAGGACTGGTGGTGCTTGGCGTGGCAACGTGGGACAAACCCGAAGACACGAAGAAAGCCATCGCAGAATTGCAGATACCCTATCCGCAAATCATGAATGCACAGAAAGCGGGTAGCGACGCATACGGCATCGAGGGTATTCCCGAAATCATCCTCTTCGCACCCGACGGCACGATTGTGGCTCGCCATCTGCGCGGTTCAGCGATTGGCTATCAATTGCGCGAAGTGTACGGTGAATAAAACGTTCCCGACGAAAACGAACAAGCAACGACCGATTGGCAATTATGTCTGCCAATCGGTCGTTGTTTTGTTTTTTTTGCACAAAGTGTGCTGTTGTGCTTAATAGTTTTCCTTCTTGATTTCGAAGTGAGCCTGTGGGTGGTCGCAAACGGGGCACTTTTCGGGAGCCTGCTTGCCCACGTGGATGTGTCCGCAGTTGCGGCACTGCCATACGACGTCGCCTTCACGGCTGAACACGATGCCTTGCTCGATGTTCTCGAACAAACGGCGATACTTCTCTTCGTGCACTTTCTCAATGGCTGCTACTCCTTCGAACAGTTCGGCGATTTCGTCGAAACCTTCTTCACGTGCTTCGCGAGCCATGCGCGGATACATATCCACCCATTCTTCTTTTTCGCCTTGTGCAGCGTCCTTCAAGTTGGTCAGCGTGCCACTGATGCCGTGGATGAGTTTGAACCACATTTTTGCGTGTTCCTTCTCTTGGTCGGCAGTCTCTTGGAACAGAGCGGCAATCTGCTCATATCCGTCTTTCTTTGCCTTCGAAGCATAGTAAGTGTACTTGTTGCGAGCCTTCGATTCGCCTGCGAATGCTTCCCAAAGGTTGGCTTCCGTTTTGGTGCCTTTCAGTTCTTTGTCCATAGTTGTGCGTTGTTTAGAGTGTGAATAGAATATGCAGTTTTGTACGCGCTACGGCGTGATTGCGCTGCAAATGTACAAAATCGATGCTGAATGCGCAATAATTATGCAATATTTTTGCCTATCTGTCGGCAACATTTTTCTTGCCGTACTCGGGGTCGATTTTCAGAAATGCAGTGACAAGGAACGTCACGGCACAGCAGATGGTGACGTAGATGAAGAACCCCGTGTAGCCGATAGTGTCGGCAATCCAGCCTGCCATCATGCCGGGCAGCATCATGCCGAGTGAAGTGATGGCGGTGCAGAGGGCAAAGACGGAAGTCGATTTTTCGCCTGTGGAGAAGTAGACAAGGTAGAGCATATAGGCAGAATAACCAAATCCGTAGCCGAACTGCTCCACGAATACGCACGTTCCGATGAGCGGAATGCTCTGCGTCTGCGTGGCACTGAGCAGAATGTAGAGTGCATCGGGCAGACTGATGGCGAACACCATGGGCCACAGCCAACGACGCAATCCGTGACGCGAAATGAGAATGCCGCCCAATATGCCGCCTACCAACAAACCAATGACGCCAACAATGCTGTTGACGACGCTGATGGTGATTTTATCCAGACCGAGACCGCCGACATCGGTCGATGCCATCATGAAAGGGCCTGCCAGTTTGCCCAATTGTGCTTCGGGAAAACGGAACAGAAAGATGAAGAGCAGGGCGGTGACGATGTGTGGTTTTGAAAAAAAGACGCGGAACGTGCGTCCCATTTCATGGATAGTGTCGCGCAACACATTGCCGGCACTTCCGTTCTTGCGTTCGGTGACGGATTCGATGCGGGGAATGGTGCGCAAATGCCATAGGCTAACGAGCAGAAAGACGATGGCACCGATGCAGAGAGCCACGCTCCATACGGTCGATTTTTCACTCGTACCTTTTTCAACCCATCCGGCAACGGCGAGCAGTCCACCCATGATGAAGATGCGTGCGATGCGATAGGCAAACGAGCGGATGCCGACGTAGAGTGCTTGCGTGTGGCTGTCGAGGGCAAGGATGTAGAAACCATCGGCAGCGATGTCGTGCGATGCACTCGTCACAGCCATGAGCCAGCAGAGGGAAATGGAGAGTGTGAGCCACCACGAGCAGTGCAGCGACAATGCCAACGTGAAGAGGGCGACGGTGCCGATGAATTGCGTGGCAAGAATCCACCAACGTTTGGTGCGTGTGGCGTCAATGAGCGGACTCCACAGCGGTTTGATGACCCATGGCAAATAGAACATACCTGTGTAGGCTGCCATTTCGGTATCGCTCAATCCCATATCTTTATATAGATAGGCAGAGAGTTCCATGACGATGAAGTAGGGGAGACCTTCGGCAAAATAGAGCGTCGGCACCCACCATGCGGCTGTCTTTTGTGTAGTTGCTGCCATGTCGTTACAGAGGTTATGCGTGGCGGTCTGCCAGTTCGATGACTTCCAAATCCTTGATTTCGCTGCCGTCAATAGTAAATCTGACCAACGTGCGTTTCGTGTGAAAACCATAGATGCCTGCCGCACCCGGATTGATGTGCAGACACTGCAAGGTTTTGTCGTAGAGCACCTTGAGGATGTGCGAATGTCCGGCGATGAACAATTTCGGCGGACGTGCGAACAGGCTGCCGCGAATGCTCGCGTCGTAGTGCCCCGGATAGCCGCCAATGTGCTTCATCAGCACCTCTACGTCTTCGCAACGGAAACGATAGCGTTCGCTGAAACGCAGACGCAGGTCGCCTCCGTCAATGTTGCCATACACGGCTCGGAGCGGACGGATAGCAGCCAAGCGGTCAGCCAGTTCCATCGTGCCGATGTCGCCGGCATGCCAGATTTCGTCACATTCCGAAAAATATTTCTCGTAGCGGTCGTCCCAATAGCCGTGGGTGTCGGAAAGCAATCCTATGCGTGTCATCAGTGCGTAAATCGGAGGTTGAAATTCCTAAAATTCTCGGCAAAGTTAGCAAAAATGTGCAGATTCTTATATTTGTTTTGCAGAAAATGTATAAATTTGCATACGCTAACACCGATGCGCTTTTGGGAAAGGCAACGGATGACATTCAACGGACACTATGGCAGATACGACGGATAGACGCAACGACAAGCGTTACGAAGAACGGTCGGGCACGCAGATGCTCGCCGAAATCGGGCGTTTGCTGCTCGTGTTGCTCGGCAAACTGATGCGGCAGTTGTGGAAATACATCAAGAAACTGCTCCGTTGGTTGTTGGTCATTGTGTGCAAGGGATTGCTCTGGCTGATAGACCTCGCCCAAGACGGATGGCAGCGGTGGTGTACGTTCTGGAACGACAACGACACGCAGGACAAGGTGCGCAAGGTGAAGGCATCGCTGTTGCGCTGGAGCAAGCAGTTGGGCGTGTGGTGCGTGCAGGGACTGAAGGCTGCAGGACGAGGTTTGCTGTGGTTGGGCATCCACCTGTGGCAATGGTTCGTGTGGGCGTTGAAGAAAACAATCGAAGGCATCATCCACCTGCGTCCGACGCTCGGCAAATTGTGGCGTGGCGTGAAGTGTGGATGGCGTTATGCCGGTGCGTGGCTGAAGCAGTGTGGAACAGCCGTTGCGGCATGGTGGCGCAGACGTTGCGATGCATATCGGCAGTTTAGGCAGAATAAAGGTTTCCGCGGATTGTTGGTCGATATTGGAAACGGCTTGAAAGGTGCGGTAAACCGCTACATAGAGGATGAACAAAGTGAGGAAGATGAAAACGTGAAAGAGGCAGGCGACGAGGACAAGGAGACGGAGATGGATACGGATTTGTATGAAAGTCGGTTGCCCGAAGATTCCCACGTCCATTCGTGGGGCAAGCGTTTCTACAATGCGATGAAGCGGATTGTGGAAGTGTAGTGCAGAAATTTGTACAACAGAACAGATACACATGGAAAAAGAAATGAAAGGTTTGCGGATGAGAAGGCTCGCGTTGTTGCTTGTCGTGCTGATGGGAATGGCGATGCCGACACAGGCTGTGCTAAAGGAACAAGACCTTGCCCGCACGTTGGGCGTACTGCGCGTGGAACTGGAGTACAGTTACAAGGAGCAAAAGTCGTTTTTGCTGCGTTACGAACAAATGAGCGCGAGCCAACATACGCAGTTGGTCAATTATATGAAGAAAAGCGAGCAAATCGCACTGATTCTGTATTCGCAAAAGACCGATTTCACGTTCGATGTGGCGTATGCTTGCCAGCAAGCCACAGACCTCTATAAGGCGCTGAACAAGAACAATCTGCCGTATGAGCAGATACGTGCCCGCATGGAACTGGAGGTGGCGCGTTACGACAGCCTGATTAGTTCGCTGAAATCTCTGCCGCCGGCAATAGGGAAGTCCCGAAAGACGATGAACACGACCGACTCATTGGTGGCGGAAGTGGGCGTTGCCGACATGAGCGAACCCTATGTGCTGACTGCCGAAGAACTGGAAGACCGTGCCAAATGTGTGGAATATGCCACCGCGTTGCGCGACGACCTCAAAGGATTGATAGAATCCATCACGAAGGACAACCGCTATTACACGCGTGTGTCGGAACAGGTGGAGAAACTGAACAACTATGCGCAGGAACGATATGTGATATTGCGGAAAAGCATATTCGTGAACGGCGGACAGAACTATTTCCAAATCCTGTCGCAATTGCCGCTGTATCTGCAGATGACGAAGCGCGACTTTGCCGACAAGTATCTGCCGTTGCCGGCCGACGGACGGACGTCGGAATGGCGCGGCCCCGTCGTGCTGGGTGTCAGCGTGTTCATGCTGTTCTACATCTTTTTGGCAACGCTGTTGAGCAATGTGCTGATGAGGGGGTTGCCGTGGTTGGTGCGCAAGTTGATGCCGAAACGTTCCGCACGTTGGCATGCCCATGTGACGGAACGTGTCATCGACGACGAGGAACTGAAACGGAAGCGCAGGTCGATTACGTTGGCAGTCGGCGTAGCATTGTTTGCCATTGCCATCATGGTGATTCGGCAGTTTATGTACCGCAACCTCTTCATCATGGCTGCCGACCTGATGATTAACCTCGCATGGCTGATGGAAGCCATCATCGTTTCGTTGCTCATCCGATTGAAAGGCAAGCAACTGCGGAATGGTTTCAACATTTATATGCCGTTCATCACAATGGCATTTTTGGTCATTGTGTTTCGTATTGTTCTGATTCCCAACAATATCGTCAATTTGATTTATCCGCCGATTTTGCTGCTGTTCGTCTTTTGGCAACTGTCGGCACAGCGCAAAAACCGCGACCGGCTGCCGCTCAGCGACAACATGTATTCGGGCATTTCGCTGTTGGCGATGGTCGTCGGCTGCATATTGTCGTGGATAGGTTTCACGATGCTGGCAGTGCAGATTATGATATGGTGGATGTTCCAGTTGGCATTCATTCAGTCCATCACGTGCTGCTACGACATCATGAAAATGTACGAAGAACGCATTCTGATAAAGAAAGTCAAGCGGTTGCGCGTGAACGTCGACATGGAACACCGACAAATCGTGAAACAGATGAAGAAAGGCGACTTCTTCACCACGACGTGGGTGTTCGACTTCATCCGCATGACCATTATTCCCGTGCTGGTTGTGCTCTCCGTGCTGCTGAGCATCTATTTTGCCGTCGGAATGTTTGAAATGTCGAGCATCGTGGAATATGTGTTCTTCCACAATTTCCTCGATGTGCAGGACACCATTCAGTTGTCGCTCTTCAAACTTTGTCTGGTGTTGGCTTGCTTCTTCTTCTTTTCCTATATCAATTATGCCATTCGCTCCTACTACCACCATTGGTATCACAAGGCAAAGAAAAACGCCGGCAATTACAACGAAACGCTGACGCGCAACGTGATTGCCATTATTGTGTGGGGAGCCTACGCCCTCTTTATCTTGTCGCTGTTGCAAGTGCCCAAGAGCGGTATTTCCATCGTGACGGCAGGTCTTGCCACCGGTATGGGGTTCGCCATGAAGGACTTGTTGGAAAACTTCTTCTATGGCATTTCGCTGATGACGGGTCGTCTGCGCGTAGGCGACTATATAGAGTGCGACGGCGTGCAGGGTAGGGTGGAGAGCATCACCTATCAAAGCACGTCCATCATCACGTTCGACGGCAGTGTGATGGCATTCCTCAACTCGGCATTGTTCAACAAGAATTTCAAGAATCTGACGCGCAATCATAGTTACGAATTGCAGAAAATCCCCGTGGGTGTGGCGTATGGTACGGATGTCGAATTTGTGCGTTCCAAACTGGTGGCAGCCTTGGAGCAATTGCGCACGAAGACCCCCGATGGCCGCGACATTGTCAATCCCGACCAGCCCATCACGGTGGCGTTCTCCGGCTTTGGCGACAACAGCGTCGATTTGGTGGTCAAGACATGGGTGCTCGTCGACCAAAAGACCAACATTCTCGCTGCAGCCAACGAAATCATCTACAACACCCTCAACGAGAATCACATCGAAATACCATTCCCGCAACGCGACGTCTACATCCGTCAGTTCAACTGCGGAGAACACGCTTTTGCGCAGGAAAAAAATGCTGATTAAGGACAAAACCGACCTCTTTTTTGCAAAAAATACACTTTTTCTGTAAAAAAACTGCGATGAATGTATACAATCTGAAAAAAATATGTTACTTTTGCCACTGATTAGGCGTGTAAAACGTAAAGACGAATGTTGCACGCACTGATATTGACCGACCGAATTCAAAACAAAAAACAATACCTATGGAAATCAAAAAATCGAAAAAAGCCGATCTTGAGGGCACGAGAGCATCGAGCCTGCTCATTGGTTACATATTCGCGCTGGCATTGATTTTTGCCTGCTTCGAGTGGACCACTCGCGAATATGCAGAAACCGAACCGGTGGTGTATGCAGCGTATGCCCCGATGGAAGAGGAAATCATCCCTATCACACAGCCCGTCATGACGGCTGCACCTCCTCCACCAGCAGACACGCCTCCTGTTGCCGAAATCCTCGACATTGTGGATAACGATACCGACATCAAGGAAGAGGAAATCGAATCGACCGAAGACACCAACGAGGCTACGGCTAACTATACGGGTCTCACCTCTCCGGTGGCTGCAGGTCCGGTTGTTGCAGGTCCGGTCGGCCCTGTACAGGAAGAAGAAGACGAAAACGAAGTATTCCAAGTGGTTGAGCAAATGCCTGAATTCCCGGGTGGTTACGACGCGCTCAACGCGTACCTCACCAAGAACATCAAGTATCCGGCATTTGCACAGGAAAACAACATCCAAGGACGTGTGTTGGTAGAATTCGTCGTCAACAAGGATGGTTCTGTCGTCGATGCAAAAGTCGTGAAGTCGGTCGACTCGTCAGTAGACAAGGAAGCCCTTCGCGTGGTCAGCGCGATGCCGCGATGGACGCCGGGTAAGCAGCACGGCAAACCGGTACGTTGTAAGTACACCGTTCCCGTGATGTTCCGCTTGCAGTAATACATCCACGATTTAGTAGCCGCACGAAACTGCTCGTGCGGCTATTTTTTGTCCCTGCTCCAACGCTCCCTCGTCGCTCGGTTGTCGTTCTTTCCCCTCTGCGTACTGCTGCAAAAAGGCAAAAAGACTATAGTGTTTTCGCCTTTTCGGAGGGCGCAAAAAAGGACTATAGTTTTAACATTTCCGGACTGCAGTCTGCGTATGCACGAAACTATAGTT
>JAFLUS010000170.1 GCA_022508685.1 Prevotellaceae bacterium
GGGCAGTTAGTTGCGAATTTCGCAACTAAAGATTTCCTCCGCTACGTGCCGAAAGACGTCCTCGCGCGCGTGCGCGATACCTTTATATTATATATAGGGAGGATTGGAGGTAAATGCGCATCAACAAAAATTAACATGAAATGGGTGTGTGGAGAGAAAAGAGTTGCGGTTTTGCCGTATTTTGACACAAAATGCACCGACCTTTGCAGTCGATAAGAATTTCCAATCGAAGTTGAACCTTTAACGATTTCAAACACATTTAACGACGATGAACACTATGCAATCTATTACTATGGAAACACCGAAGTTCGGGCTGCAACGCCTCAACTTCAACCGGCAATGGCGTGCCGTTGTCGAACAGCGCGGCGAGACGGTCGATGCCGTCAGATTGATGGAGAAACTCCAACGGCATTGCCCGCTCGACCGCCAAACTACGCAGCGTCTGTTTGACGCGCTCCGCATCGTGCTGACGGATGAACTTGCTGCCGGAAACACGGTCTGTCTCTTCGACGTCGTGCGCCTCACGCCGCGCTTCCGGCTGCGCGACCCGGTGTGCGGCACGCGCGAGCAGGTTGCCGACCGCCTGCGCGGGCTGACGGCGAAGGACGTCCGCATGGAGGTCGGTGCCAATGCCACGACCCGACTGACGGCGCTCTGCCGTCTGCGCCACGGCAGACGCTGAGCGAGGCGTGTGTCATTTGGTAAGTAAAAACGCCGAATGCTGCAATTTTTGGCGCAAAAGTTTGGTGCTGAACAAATAAAGATGTACCTTTGCACTCGCAAGGTAAAAAGAAGGGTTCCGACTATCTCCCCAGAGCGTCGGGATTCTTTCTTTTTTGCACACACACAGAGTACACGGAAAAGTTAACTTAAAACCTGAAAAATACATGGCTTACATGTCACAAGAGGGCTACGACAAAATCGCAGCCGAAATCAAGCGCCTCGAGGAGATTGAACGTCCGGAGGTCATCCGTCAGATTCAGGAGGCGCGCGAGAAGGGCGACCTCTCGGAGAATGCAGAATATGATGCTGCAAAGGAGGCACAGGGTAAACTGGAGTCGAAAATTCAGCAACTCAAGGCTGAACTGTTTGCGGCTAAAATCATCGACACGTCGAAGGTGCAGACGGACGTGGTGCAAATCCTGTCGAAGGTTGAAATGAAGAACGTGAAGACGGGCATGACGATGACCTACACCATCGTGAGCGAGAGTGAGGCGAACCTGCGCGAGAACAAAATCTCGGTGGGCACGCCTATCGCACAGGGTCTGCTGGGCAAGCGCGTGGGCGACGTGGCGACGATTACCATTCCGCAGGGTGTCATCGAACTCGAAATTCTCAACATCTCGGTCTGACGCGCTATGGATATTTTCTCAAGAATTGCTGCGGGCGAAATTCCCAGTTACAAGTGCGGGGAGGATGCGGAATTCTACGCTTTCCTCGACATCAATCCGCTGGTGAAGGGGCATACGCTCTGCATTCCCCGACGTGAGGTGGACTACATCTTCGACATGGAGGACGACGAAATCGCCCGTTTCCAAGTGTTTGCCAAGCGAGTGGCACGTGCGCTGAAGGCTGCTTTCCCTTGTGTGAAGGTGGGACAGGCCGTGCTCGGACTCGAGGTGCCTCATGCCCACATCCACCTCGTGCCGATGCAGGACGAGAAGGACATGCGTTTCGGCAATCCCAAACTCACGCTGTCGAGCGAAGAAATGCAGGAGGCTGCCGACCGCATCTTTGCTGAATTCCAGAAATTGTAACCATCCATGCAACCGCTTTCCATTATTAAAGTTGGTGGAGGAATTGTCGAACAGGCGGATGCGCTGCATCGCCTGCTCGACATTTTTTCATCGGCTGCCGACCCCCGCATACTGGTGCACGGAGGCGGCCGCAGTGCCACGCAGATGGCTGCGCGGCTCGGCATCGAGACGCAAATGGTCGGTGGCAGGCGCGTCACGGACGATGCCATGCTGCGGATAGTGACCATGGTCTACGGCGGGCTCGTCAACAAAACGCTCGTTGCCCAGTTGCAACGTCGCGGCATCAATGCCTTGGGGCTGACGGGTGCAGACTGCGACCTCATCCGCAGTCATCGCCGTCCGCCGGTCTGCACGGCTGCCGACGGCACGATGACTGACTATGGGTTCGTGGGCGACGTCGACCGCTGCAACGGCACGTTCCTCTCTGCGCTCATCGAACAGGGCATCACGCCTGTGCTCGCGCCGCTCACTCACGACGGCTGCGGGCAGATGCTCAACACGAACGCCGACACCATCGCTTCGGCGGCTGCCGTGGCGCTGGCGCAGGTGGCAGAGGGCGAGGGCCGCAAATACGACGTGACGCTGGTCTATTGCTTTGAAAAGGCTGGTGTGCTCCGCGATGCGGACGACGACGAGAGCGTCATTCCGCATATCAACAAGGCCGATTTCGAACGTCTGGTGGCGGACGGCACGGTGCAGGGCGGCATGATTCCCAAACTGCAGAATGCGCTCGCTGCCTGTGAGGCGGGCGTCTCGCGCGTCGTCATCACCCATGCCGACCATCTGAACTGCCCCGACCGCGGCACGACGATTACGCTGTAGGGCCCGTGCGTGTGCCTTACCAATGGAATTTGTCGGGGACGGGGTCGTAGCCGTGTCCTCCCCACGGATGACAACGGAGGATGCGGCGCACGGCGAGGTAGAGGCCGGCAAAGGGGCCGTGCTTCCTGATGGCTTCTGCGGCATACGCCGAACACGTGGGGGTGAACCGACAGGACGGCGGAGTGAGCGGCGAGATGCACCGCTGATAGAAACGGATGGGCAGCAGCAGCATCCATGCGACCATGCGCTTGAAGAAGCGCCACACGTTTTTCATGTATATTTTTCGTTGATTCGCCGAAGAATCTTGCATACGCTCGCCGTCACCTGAGTGGTGGTGCAGGGGTGGTCGGCGATGCAAATGAAGGCGATGTCGAGGTGTTTCCCTTGTGCTTCCATGCTGGCGAGGAGGGCGTGCTTGTTTCTGCGGTAGGCCTCGCGCACTTGCCGTTTCATGCGGTTGCGGTCGACGGCATGGTGCAGTTTCCGCTTCGGCACGCTAATCAGCACCGCGACGGACGGCTGTTCGGGAGTGGCGTCGGTGGGCATGTAGACGGCACGCAGGGGGAAGGCTGCCATCGAAGGATTGCCGCCGCCAAAGAGCCGGTCGATGATGCGCCGGCTGCAGATGCGTTCCGCTTTGGTAAAAGTCTCGCTGTATGCTCTGCGGTGCTCAGCCGGCTGCATTGTGTCGCTTGATGAAATCTTCAATCATGGCAGGCACGGAGCGCAGTTCGGGCGTCGGACGCATGTCGACGCGCAGTCCTGCCTCTTCAGCCGCCTCGATGGTTTTCTGTCCCAGACAGGCAATGGCGATGTCGCCTTGATTGAAGTCGGGGAAATTCTTCATGAGCGAATTGATACCTTCGGGGCTGAAGAATACGAGCATGTTGTAGTCGAAGGGTTCGTCGTTGGCAAAATCGTTGCTCACCGTGTAGTACATCACTGCTTCGTCGTGCTTCAGTCCGGCTTCGTCGAGCATGTTTTTCATGTCGTCGTTGTGGGCAGATGACTGGGGAACGAAGTAGTTCTCGGTGTTGTGCTTCACCATGATGGGCAGGAGGTCCTGTACGCGGCCGGTGAGCGGGAAGAACACTTTCCGCTTGCGGTATTGCACGTACTTCTGGATGTACAGCGCCACTTGTTCGGACTTGCAGAAATACTTCATCGTCTCGGGAATAGTGACGCGCAAGTCCTTTACCAACGCGAAGAAATGGTCGATGCCGTGGCGCGACGTAAACACAATGGCAGTGTGTCCGGGAATGGACACTTTCTGTTGGCGGAAGTCGCGCGCCGTCATGGGCTCAATCTTGATGAAAGGACGAAACACCATTTCTACCTTGTATTTCTTTTCAAGGTCGAAATAAGGTGATTTTTCAGTCTGTGGTTTAGGTTGGGAAATCAGAATTTTGGGTACCATCAAAAATCGTGTTCTATGATTAAATCCGGCAACTGCAGTTTGTCGGTATTTGTAACTAACCTACGATGTGATTGAGTTGTAAAAAGTGCCAGCAAATGAGCAACGGCACCAATTCGACGCTGCAAAAGTACAAAAAAATCAGCAAATAGCCATATTTTTTTGTCTTAAAGTTAGCATAACACTTGAAAAAGAGCAGAATTTCGTATATAATGAGCAAAAACAGTAAACAAAATGCCACTTTTTGGCTGTAACGGGGAACAAAAATCTCGACCTGCGAAATGGGGAAAACGGCGAACGCCAGCAGCGACGTCAGCAGGAAATATGCCGACATCCATTGCTCTCCCTGTTCGCGGCTGAAGAACACGCCGTTGACCATGCGATAGAGCAGTGCCTTGAAGTAGAAAATCGCCATGCAGGCGGCATAGATGCCGCACAGCAGCAGGGGGAGCGGGATGTGGCGATGACGGACGTCGGGAAGCATCGCCACGTTGTCGAGCCAGATGAAGGCAAGGCTGACGGCGGTTACCGACAGGAGCAGGAACGTGTTGCGCACTTCCCCGACGGGTTGAGGCGCGTTCACGCCGTTGAACTGCCGTTCGCTGCTGAAGAAATCCTTGAGTTTCGAAGCGATGTAGTCCCTGCCGTGGTAAGTGATGACGGCAAGAATGGCGAACAGCAGCAGCGAGAGTCCGACGACCCACTCGACATTGCCCACCACCAGCGTCGGCACGGTGCCGGCAACGTCGGAGGGAACGGCTGTGCGGAAGGTGGCAGAGTCGCCTGCAAAGACAGGCCACTCTGCCGGTGTTTCCTTCATGCTGAAGAGCGAGTCAATCGGTAGTGTCATCGTGCGTTCAGGGCATTAAAGTCCGAAGGCTTCGCGGATGCGGTCGACGTAGTCTAATTTCTCCCACGTGAACAATTCGACTTCCATCGTGCGGTCTCCTTCGTAGTGGTTCCTGAATGTCTTTGTCACCACCTGTGGCTGCCGTCCCATGTGTCCGTAAGCGGCAGTTTCGCTATAGATGGGGTAGCGCAGTTTCAGCCGTTCTTCGATGGCGCGTGGGCGGAGGTCGAAGAGTTCGTTGATGCGAATGGCGATGTCGGCGTCACTCATGGCCACGTGGCTGCGTCCGTAGGTATTGACAAAAATGCTGACCGGCTTTGCCACACCGATGGCATAACTGATTTGCACCAGCATCTCGTCTGCCACGC
>JAFLUS010000171.1:0-3187 GCA_022508685.1 Prevotellaceae bacterium
CCACGATGGCTACTAAGTTTCCCATAATACATTGCTTTTGATTGCAAAGTTAATATTTTTTCCTTGATTTACTGACTTTTTTAGCCGATATTTGCTTTCCACACGTATAAACAAGAAAAAAGGAACCATTCCAAAGAATCGTTCCTCTCTATTGTACCCTACTCGTTCCGCCTTACTCGGGATTATATCCGAAGAGATTGAGTTCGCGTTCGGAGTTGCGCCAGTCTTTGTCGACCTTCACAAAGGATTCGAGGTAGATGCTCTTGCCGAAGAAACGTTCGAGCGATTTGCGTGCTTCGGTCATTACTTTCTTCAGTGCCGTTCCGCGATGACCGATGATGATGCCTTTCTGTGAATCGCGTTCCACATAGATGACGGCATTGATGTGGATGTGCGTCTTGTCTTCCTTGAAACTTTCTACACCGACTTCCACGCTGTAGGGGATTTCCTTGTCGTAGTAGAGCAGAATCTTTTCGCGGATGATTTCGCTGACGAAGAAACGTGCCGGTTTATCCGTCAGTTGGTCTTTGTCGAAATATGGGGGCGATTCGGGCAGGAGTTCCTTGATGCGTCGCAATACGGTATCGACATTGAACTTCGCCAATGCCGACAGCGGCAGGATTTCGGCTTTCGGCAAGATTTCGTGCCATTCGTCGACGAGTCGCACCAACGATTGTTCGTCGGTGAGGTCTATCTTGTTAATCAGCACGAGGACAGGAATATCCAACTGCGACACCTTCTGCAGAAAGTCGCTGTTCTTGTCGATTTTCTCTATCGGGTCGGTGACGTAGAGCAGGACATCGGCATCGGTGAGCGCACTTTCGCTGAATGCCAGCATGGATTGCTGCAATCGGTAGTTGGGCTTCAGCACACCCGGCGTATCGCTGAACACAATCTGCACATCGTCGTCGTTGATGATGCCCATGATGCGGTGGCGTGTGGTCTGCGCCTTAAACGTGGCAATGCTGATGCGCTCTCCGACAAAGAGATTCATCAAAGTGGACTTTCCGACATTCGGATTGCCCACTATGTTTACGAATCCTGACTTATGCATGGATGATTACTTGCTGAATTTCGAGCCGTCGTAAGCCCACTTCAGATAGGATGCACCCCATGTGAAGCCGGCACCGAAGGCTGTAAATATCAGGTTGTCACCTTTTTTCAGTTTCGGTTCATATTCCCACAGACAGAGCGGAAGCGTTCCTCCGGAAGTGTTTGCCATGTGGTCGATGTTAATCATGACCTTGTCTTCGGTGACTCCGATGCGACGTGCAACTGCAGTTTCGATGCGGACGTTGGCTTGGTGGGGAACAATCCATGCGATGTCATCTTTCGTCAGGTTGTTGCGCTTGGCTACCGTTTCTACGGCGTCCGACATATTGGTTACCGCATATTTGAACACCGTGCGGCCTTCCTGATAGACAAAGTGCTGACGGGCATCCACCGTCTCGTGGCTGGGCATGCATGCCGAACCTCCGGCTGCCATGTGGAGCGGTTCGTAGTGGCTGTCGGTGCGGAGGTAACTGTCCATCAGTCCGTAGTCCTCCGTCGTTGCTTCCATCATGACGCAGGCTGCACCATCGCCAAAGATGGGACAGGTGGTGCGGTCTTCATAGTTGGTCATCGACGACATGAAGTCGCCGCCACATACGATGATGCGCTTGCAGCGTCCGCTTTTGACGAAGCATGCGCCGGTATCCATGGCGTAGAGGAAGCCGGCACATGCCGCTTCCATGTCGAATCCGAAGGCGTTTTTGAATCCGAGGTTGCCAATGACCAACGATGCGGTCGAAGGAAAATGATAGTCGGGAGTGGTGGTTGCACAGATGACGGCTTCGACGGTGTCGGGGTCGACTTGCGTTTTCGCCATCAGTTCTTCCACGGCTTTGGTCATGAGGTAGGATGTGCCTGCACCTTGACGTTCGTCGTCCTTGAGGATATGGCGGGTCTTCACGCCGATGCGTTCCATAATCCACTCGTCCGTCGTATCTACAATACGCGACATTTCGTCGTTATCGAGGATGTATTTCGGCACATAGCCGCCCACACCTGTTATAACGGCATTTATCTTTTCCATAATATTCTGATTATAAACTGAAAATTGAAAATTCAGCACACCACACTCCACTGTGAAGTAGATACGGCTGCTAAATTTTCAATTCTCAAGGGTCGCAATTTTCAATTCCCGATTAACTATTAGATTGCTGTTTCTTTTTCGATTGCAACCTTGCCGCGATAGTAGCCACATGCAGAGCATACGGTGTGGTATACGTAGAATTCACCACAGTTGGGACACACTGCCAGCGTCGGAGCCAGTGCTACGTCGTGGGTTCTTCTCTTGCGGGTACGGGTCTTGGATTGTCTTCTTCTTGGATGTGCCATTGTTTTGACTGTTTAATGGTTATTTACTTCAATTTATCATTCACAAGGTCTTTCAGCGCATTCCACCTCGCGTCTACAGGCGTGTCCGCAGCATCACGCGGGGGTTCGGAACTGTCGGGTCCGTCGGTTTCTCCGTCAGCCTCACTGCTTCGGGCAGGTTGGTACTGCGCAATGGTGCGTACCATCGACTCGTCGCACATCCCAGGTTCGTGGACAAGTTGAAGAGGCATGGAGAGCGCGATGAACTCATAAATGGGCTGTGCGACGTCGAGCAATCCTTCTTGCTCCGGCACGGTCAGCACATCGCCATCGTCTGCATAGTCGTCGCCCAAACGCACCGTCAGTCGGTCTGTGGTATCAATCCGCAATTCGATATCAGCCAAGCAGCGGTCGCAAGCAGCGACAACCGTTCCTTCTGAATGGATGGTAAAGTCATAGCCAACAGCCGATGCGCGTGTGCATCTCACTTCCGTTTGAACTGCGCCATGCTGAATCAATCCATCGATTGCGGCAAACCACGCATCGTCCAGCGTATATGCCCGAACGCTGCCTTCAAGGTTTGCATCCAGCAAATCGATTTGAAATTCACTTTTACTTTCCATCAGATATGCGCTATGCAATTCAACGTGCAAAGTTAAGAATAAAAAATGAATGCGCAAGCGAAAACCGCTGATTTTCGCGTTCTGCCGCCCTATTTTTTCACCAAAAAGACACAAAATCAACCAAATCGCACTACTGAAAATCGGCGTGCGCATAAACGTGCCGAGGCGTGCGCATAAGCGTTTTCAGGCGTATGCATAAGCGT
>JAFLUS010000171.1:3287-5207 GCA_022508685.1 Prevotellaceae bacterium
GCATAAGCGTTTTCAGGCGTATGCATAAGCGTGCTCACGTTTATGCGCACGCCTGAAACGGGTGTTGCGCAGCCATTTTTTTGCGGATTAACAGCCTTTGCGTTAGGCAGAAAGGAGAAATCTGCGTATCTTTGTGCCATTAAAACATGACAACCATGAATCTCTTTGGACTATTCAGAAACATTGCTCCCTTCGTCAAGCCCTATCGGCTGTTGGTCACCATTACGCTCGTGCTCACGCTGATAGGGTCGCTCATGCAGCAGGTGAACGCCATCGTGCTCGACCGCACCGTCGATGCCATCAACCGCCTCATCGGCACCGATTTCTCATGGGCACAAGCCACACGCATCCTCACCATCATTTCTGTCGTGCTACTGGGCAAGGAAGTGCTGTCGGCAGTCATCACGTTTGCACAGAGTTACTACGGCGAACGGATGCGCATCTTCGTCTCACGCGACCTCTCGCAAAGCGTGATAGAAAAGGTACTGACGTTCAAGATGGCATATTTCTCGTCCGACGACAACGCGACGGGAAAGGTGCAGGCACGCATCGACCAAGGCGTCAGCAGCATATCGCGAACGGTGCAAAACTTCTTCATCGACCTGCTGCCGCTTTTCACCAGCGCCATTCTTGCCCTCATCCTCATGTTTGCCGCCAACGTCTATGTCGGATTGGTTGCCATGAGCATCGTCCCCGTCTATTTCTGGATTACGTGGCGGCAGGCACGCCGGCTCAAAGGTTGGCGACGCGAAATGCGCTCCTACCGCGAAACCAAAAGCCAAGGCATCAAGAACATCGTCGACTCCATCAACGTCATCAAGTCGTTCAACCGCGAATCGATTGAAGCACAGAAGCAGTTGGAACTGCAAAATCAAGTGACGGACAACCAAATGACGACGCGACGCATCAGTTTCTACTACGGCGGCGTCAAGAGTTTCGTCAAGCAAGTCGGCACGGTGCTCGTCATCATCCTCACCGCCTACTTGGTACTGATTGACTATCCGGGCATGAGCATCGGAAAAATCATGTACCACGTCATGCTCTTCAGCAACGTCATTGCCCCCATCACCCAACTGCAACGCATTTTCGACGACGTGAACGACGCACTCATCTACGCCGAAGGCTTCTTCGACATCCTCCACTCCGACGACCAAGTGGAGGACAGCGGCACCTATCGTCCGCAGACCATTCACGGACGATTTGAAATGAAGCACGTCGATTTCTCCTACCCCAACGGCAACCAAGCCCTCTACGACGTCAACCTCACCATCGAACCCGGCAAGATTACGGCATTGGTCGGACTCTCCGGTGCCGGCAAAAGCACGGTCGTCAACCTGTTGGACAAATTCTTCGAACCGCAATCGGGCACAATCCTCCTCGACGGCGTCGACCTGCGCGAATACGACACCCACTATCTGCGCGACCACATCGGACTGGTGTTGCAGAAGAACCACATTTTCGACGGAACCATCGAAGAAAACATCCGCTACGGCAAGCCCGATGCCACATACGAAGAAGTCGTCGAAGCCGCCAAAAAGTCGTACATCTACGACCAAATCATGAGCCTGCCCAAGCAGTTTCAGAACAAGGCATCCGACCTATCCGGCGGACAGCAACAGCGCATCGCCATCGCCCGCATGTTTCTGAAAAATCCACCCATCATCTTCCTCGACGAACCGACCGCCAGCCTCGACGCCATTGCGACGGAGCAAATCAAGAACAGCATCGAAGCCATCAAGAAAGACCGCACCGTCATCATCATTTCCCACAACATTTCGCAAATCATCGACAGCGAAATGGTCTACGCCCTGCAGCAAGGCCGTGTGGAAGAATCGGGAAACCCCGACGACGTCTACAAGAAAGGCGGCATCTACAAAGACATCATCGACGCATCGGCTCGCAGCCTGAACATCGAAAAAA
>JAFLUS010000172.1 GCA_022508685.1 Prevotellaceae bacterium
TTGATGCCTATGGCGGCA
This sequence comes from Prevotellaceae bacterium, assembly GCA_022508685.1. Taxonomy (GTDB): domain Bacteria; phylum Bacteroidota; class Bacteroidia; order Bacteroidales; family Bacteroidaceae; genus UBA3839. The sequence continues at coordinate 19 of JAFLUS010000172.1, forward strand.
ACTCCGGCGATGGGGTTGCGGCGCATGCGGTGGGTGATGTGGAGACGATAGTGGCGGTCGGGGTGGAGGGTGAAGGTTTGCAGCGGGAGGGCTTGGTCGGCGTAGGGGAAGCCGTTGGTGATGCGTTGTCCGTCGCTGTGGCAGAGGGGAATGGTGAGGGTGGAGCGACGCTGCGGAACGGGGGTGGAGCCGACGGTGGTGAGGGTGTCGAGGATGGTGGAGAGGTGGAGGTCGGTGTAGGGATAGGCGGAGGTGGTGCGCAGATAGAGGGTGCAGCGGTAGGCGGTGAGGGTGTCGGAGGGCGCGGGAAGGTCGAAGGTGAGGGTGTCGCGGCTGTCCCATGCGCGGGCGTCGACGGTGAGGTAGCGGTAGGTGGCGACGGGGGATGTGGGGTATGCTCCTTCGCACGATGTGGTGAGCATCGTGCAGAGGAGGAGAAGGGAGAGAAGCAGGGTGTGCTTCATGTGCTTCATCGTCAGGCGGGGTTTTGGTTTTGGCGTTGTCCTCCTTGTCGGCGGCGGTTGTCGGGTGCGTTGTTGCGCCGCTTGTTGCCATTGTTTTTCTTTTTCTTGCGGACGCGGTCGAAGCGGGTGATGTTGTCTTGGTCGAGCAGGTCGGTGGAGGTGCTCTTGGCGGGTGTGCCGTCTTCGGTGAGTGCTTCGGGCTTCTGTCCTTCGCGGTTCATGGCGATGATTTCGAAGGCGCGGCGTGCCGAGATGGTGTGCTCGTTGGCGAGGACGTGCTTGTCGGTGGAATAGGTGATGCGGTGTGCCAGTATGTCGGCTTTGAAGAAGTGGTATTCGCTGTCTTGGGTGTGGAGTACGATTTCGCGCGAAGGCAGTTTCTTGAGGGCTTCGACGTATTGGTCGACTTCGTAGTTGAGGCAGCATTTGAGTTTGGCGCACTGTCCGGCGAGTTTCTGCGGATTGAGCGAGAGGTCTTGGAATCGGGCTGCGCTGGTGCTGACGCTGCTGAAGTGGGTCATCCACGTGGCGCAGCAGAGTTCGCGTCCGCAGGGTCCGATGCCGCCGATGCGTCCGGCTTCTTGCCGGGCTCCGATTTGCTTCATTTCGATGCGCACGCGGAAGCGGTCGGCGAGTACCTTGATGAGTTGGCGGAAGTCGACGCGCTGGTCGGCGATGTAGTAGAAGATGGCTTTGTTGCCGTCGCCTTGGTATTCGACGTCGCCTATCTTCATCTGCAGCCCGAGGTCTTTGGCGATTTGGCGCGACTCTATCATGGTTTCGTGCTCGTGTGCCTTGGCTTCGCGGAATTTGTCCATGTCGACGGTGCGTGCCTTGCGGTAGATGCGTTTCAGTTCGGTGTCGGGCTTGAGGTTTGCTTTCTTCAGTTGCAGGCGGACGAGTCGTCCGGTCATGGTGACGGTGCCGACGTCGTGTCCGGGGTTGGCTTCGACGGCTACGATGTCGCCTTTGACGAGGTCGAGGTTGTGGTCGTTGATGTAGTAGCCTTTGCGGGGGGGCTTGAACTGCACTTCCACGATGTTGCAGGCGTCGGCGTTGTCGGGGAGGTCGGCAAGCCAGTCGTAGGTGTTGAGTTTGTCGGTATGTTTTGCGCAACCGCGTGCACAGAGTCCGCAGCGGCCGCCATTGCATGGTTTATATTCGAGATTCATGTTGTCGTATGTCTGTTTATGGGATGTGGCTTATCGGTTTTTAATCAGTACTATCATCTTGAGGGCGAAGTCGAAGAAGACGATTTTGGCATTGGCGTTCTGTTCGATGTCGCGTTGGGCGAGCGAGAGTTCCTGCATGATGCCGATGACGTTGCGTTCGTTGATGAAGGGTGCGAACTTGACGGCGAACTGCGATTCCTGCTCGTTCATGTAGTTGAGTTCGGTGCGGTGGAAGTTGTAGACGAAGTTCTCTCTCACCATGTGCTGGCAATAGGTCAGGAAGGATTTCTGCCGTTCGCGTCCCATGGCGGCGACTTGCTCGCTCCATTGTTTCATTTCCTTCACCTTGCGGGCGTAACTGAGGCGCATGAGGGCGACGAACTGCTCGAAGAAGAGTTCTTCCTCGCTGTTGTCGGTGATGCTGCGCAGTGCTGCCGTCATGCTGCCGTTGGCGGTGTGGCTGATGCGTTTGGCGTCGGCCGGCAGGATGTTGTAGCGCTGCACGAGGGTGGCTTCGATGTCGGACTGCGCGAGTGCCGGCACTTCGATGACTTGCGTGCGGCTGCGAATGGTCTGCAGCACGAGGTCGGGACGTTCGCTCACCAAGATGAAGACGGTCTGTGCGGGCGGTTCTTCGAGCAGTTTCAGCAGTTTGTTGGCGCACGATTCGTGCATCTTCTCGGGCAGCCACATGATGCACACCTTGTAGCCGCCTTGGCTCGACTTGAGTGCCAACTTGCGGGCGATGGCGTCGCTTTCTTCTACGTAAATCACCAGTTGCTGGTTCTCTGCCCCACTCGCCTGCATCCATTCGGCATAGCCGAAATAGGGATTCTGCAGCACCATGTCGCGCCACTCCGTGAGGAAGTCGTCGCAGAGGCTGGGCTTGCCCGATTTCTTCTTATATATAGGAAAGGCAAAATGGAGGTCGGGGTGCTGCAGTTTCTCCGCCATCATGCAGGAGTTGCACTGCCCGCAGGCGTGGTCGAGCGGAGCGGAAGGTGCGGCATCGTCGCCAAACATGCCCATGCCCGACGCTTGCGGTTGCTTGCCCGAGCACAGCAGATACTGGGCAAGGGCGAGCGCAAGCGGCATCGTGCCGCTGCCTTCGCGTCCGCACAGCATCAGCGCGTGGGGGATGCGACCGCTCTGCACATCGCCAATGAGGCGTTGCTTCAGCGTGTCGTGGGCTATGATGTCGGAGAATTGCATGGTTCAATAGATGGCTTTGGCGATTTGACGGATGCTGTCGGTGGCCGACATGGTGTAGAAATGGATGCAGGGCACGCCGTGGGCAATGAGGTCGCGACACTGCGCGATGCTCCATTCGATGCCTAACTGGCGCACGTCGTCGTCGGTGGCGCAGACGGCTGCTGCCGATGCCAGTTCCTGTGGAATGTCGAGGTGGAAGGTGCGGGGCACGACGCTGATTTGCGACAACTTCGTCATCGGCTTCAGTGCCGGAATGATGGGAATGGTGATGCCTTCCTTGCGTGCCCGTTCGACAAAGGCATAGTATTTCGCGTTGTCGAAGAACATCTGCGTAATGGCATAGTCGGCACCAAGCGTCTGCTTCATCTTCAGCACCTGCAGGTCGAACTCCATGTTGGGTGCCTCTTCGTGCTTCTCGGGGTAGCACGCCACGCCGAACGAAAACGGAGTGCCGGACTGGCGAATGGGGCTGCCGTCGGCAAACTCGCCCGCGTTGAACCGGCAGACCTGCTCGATGAGTTCCGTCGTATGGCTGTATCCGTCCTTCACGGGCGTGAACCGCGCTTCGTCCTTCGCCTTGTCGCCGCGCAACAGCAACAGGTCGCGAATGCCCAGAAACTGGAGGTCGAGCAACATATACTCGATGTCCTCGCGCGTGAAACCGCTGCACACCACGTGGGGCACCACCCTGATGTCGTACTTCTGCATGATGGCACTGGCAACGGCAATCGTGCCCGGACGACGACGCACCCGACTGCGGCTGAACGTGCCGTCGGGCTGTTCCGTATAGACATATTCCGAGCGGTGCGTCGTGATGTTGATGTAGCGCGGCTCGAACTCCTTGAGCGCGTCAATCGTGCGGAACAGGCCGTCGGTGCCGGTTCCTTTGAGCGGAGGCAACACTTCGAAAGAGAAGTCCGTCCGCTGTCGCGCAGTAATCAGTTCGGAAATCGTCATGCGTGTCAACAAACACTTATTCCGTGCAAAGTTAGCAAATAATTCCCTAAATAAGGCACAAATCGCGCAAAAATGCCGACACCGCGCCGCCACCCATCGTCCCCCGATGCGACCCAAACCTGCAGGACACGCACGAAATCTGCATGAAAGTTGCATGAAAATTGCCCGAAAGCAAAGACCATAAAAATTTGTCTCGAAGAACGAATCACTCGCTCTTCGAGACCTTCTGTGTTTGTGTTGGGATATTTCCCCACAGCATAGGGCAACAAATCATCCTCACTTGCAGAAACATGTCACACCGAGTCTGCATAATCACCATGAGGATTACGGCGGCAAAGGTAGGGACTATTTGCGAAAGAAACGAATTTGAATGCAACTAAAAACTATCCGAAACGAAACTTTCTCAGGAAAAATGTTTATCTTTGCAACCAAAACACAAAAACACACCTCCCACACATGTACACCCTCAAGGAAATTTACGACAAAATGGGCGACGACTACTGCACCGAACACTGGAACGGACGACTCGCCTGCGTGCTCGGCAACGCCCAGCGCACCCTCCGCACCAACGAACTCGACGAAGCCGTAGCCTGCTACTCCTTCACCCTCGTGCTGCGCGGCACCCTCCTGCTCGACGTCGCCGGACAGTCGCTCACCTTCGGGCCCAACGACATGTACGTCTACATGCCCGGATTTCCACTCCACATCGTCTCCGTCTCCGACGACTACGAATCCATCGCCCTCCTCGTCGACGAGCAAGCCACTTACGAAGCACCCGCCTTCCGCAACCTCATCCGCACCTCCTTCTATCCCCTCACCCACTACGGCGAACCCAAACTCACCCTCGACGCCCCCGACGCACAACGCCTGCACGACGTCATGCTCCTCATCCGCAACCACATACAGCGTCCACCAATCCTCTGCGACGAAACGCTCGAAATGCTTTACTCCGTCTTTCTCCTCGACCTCACCGACCTCCGCTCCCACTCCATCGACCACACCCGCACCTCGAACCGCACCGAAGACATCTTCATCGCCTTCTACACCCTACTGCGGCAACACTACTGTGCCCACCACGACATCGGATTCTACGCCGAACGCCTCCACATCACCACCACCTACCTCTCGCGCATCGTTCGGCAGAAAACCGGCCGCACCGTCGTCGAGTGCATCAACCGCATGCTCGTCACCGAAGCCCGCTGGCTCCTCACCTCCACCACCCTCACCGTCTCCCAGATTGCCGAACGCCTCCACTTCGCCACTACCGCCTCCTTCGACAAATTCTTCTTCCGTCTCTGCGGCCGCACTCCAAAATCGTTCCGGCGGAAATAGGTTGTTCGAAGGTGTGAAAATTGGTACGCATCAG
>JAFLUS010000173.1 GCA_022508685.1 Prevotellaceae bacterium
GATTAAATCCGCTGAATGAGTTCGCGCATGAGGAGCGTCATCTTTGGTTGTGCGGCGTCGGCAGCGGCAGTGACTTCTTCGTGCGATACTTCGACGACTTCGCCGAAGCCGCCGAGGTCGGTGATGATGCTGATGCCGAAGACGCGCATTCCTTGGTGGATGGCGACGATGACTTCGGGCACGGTGCTCATGCCGACGGCATCGGCTCCGAGCAGATGGAACATGCGGTACTCGGCCGGAGTTTCGAAAGTGGGGCCTTGGGTGGCAATGTAGACGCCGTGACGGAGGGTGATGCCATGGGTGGCTGCGATGTCGTCGACGGTGCGGATGAATTCCTTATCGTAGGCTTCGTGCATGCTGGGAAAGCGCGGACCGGTGGGGATGTTCTTGCCACGCAAGGGATTTTCGGGCATCATGTTGATGTGGTCGGTGATGACCATGAGGTCGCCGATGGAGAAGGAGGGGTTCATGCCTCCTGCTGCGTTGGAGACGAAGAGATTGCGGATGCCGAGTTCGTGCATGACGCGGACGGGGAAGGTGACTTCCTTCATGTCGTAGCCTTCGTAGTAATGGAAGCGTCCTTGCATCGCCATGATGTCTTTGCCGCCGAGTTTTCCGAATATCAGTTTGCCGGAGTGGCCTTCAACGGTAGAGAGCGGAAAGTGGGGGATGTCGGCATAGGCGATTTCTTGCTCTATGTCGATTTCTTCGGTAAGGCGTCCGAGTCCGCTGCCGAGGATGATGGCGGTGTCAGGCTTTGCGTGGATTTTTTCCTTGAGAAAGCGTGCTGTTTCTTGAATTCTTGTGTACATATCCTAATATGAATTGGTTAAAGTCGTCGGCTTGGTCGTTCAGGAACTGCACCTCGACGGGGAGGACGTAGTAGTCGCGTCCGCGTGTCTGACAAAGGTGGGAAGGGTCGTCGGGATGCGTAAGGATGTAGTCGGTGAGCCGTGTGGCATCCTTTTCGGTCGTGATGACGATGGTCTTGCGGTCGTTGCCGGCTGTGGCTTGTCGGACGTGGTTGCTGACGATGGCGAGGTCCTTTCGGTTGAAGTTGTGGTGGTCGGCAAAGTGGATGGGGGTGAAGTCGCAGTATTTGTGCAAATCGTACTCCATCTGCTGCGGAGAAGCGATGCCTGTGAGGAGGATGACGTTGTATTTGCCTTCCTGCAGTTGCGCCAACGGGAGGGTTGGCGTGATGTCGCCGTCAGCATCGGGGAGCATGGAGTGCAGGCTGTGGAGGTCGCCGTAGACGAAGCGCGTGTAGTAGAGTTTCTGCCATGGCTGCATGGCGAGCGAACGGGCGATGCCGTGCTGCTCCATCGGGGTGATGTACTCGGGACACTTCGTGACGATGACGATGTCGGCGCGGTGGCTGCTCGATTTCGGCTCACGCAGCCGACCGGCGGGCAGCAATTTGTCGAAATAGATGAGGCGGTGGTAGTCCATCAGCAGGATGTTGACACCGGGTTGCACGTAGCGGTGCTGATAGGCGTCGTCGAGGATGATGACGTCGGCAGGTGGCTGCACGTTGTCGTTGCACAATTGGTGGATGCCGTTGCGCCGGTTCTTGTCTACCGCCATGTGGATGTGCGGGAATTTGTGCTTCATCTGATAAGGCTCGTCGCCGATTTCCCGCATGGGGGTGTCGCTGTCGGCAAGACGATAGCCTTTCGATTTGCGCTTGTATCCGCGACTGAGGATAGCGACTTGGTGCTTCTGACTGAGCAGACGGATGAGGTATTCCGTGTGGGGCGTCTTGCCCGTTCCTCCTGCCGTGATGTTGCCTACGGAGATGACGGGTATGTCGAAACTCTCGCTGCGAAGGACGCCACATTCAAAGAGGATGTTGCGGAACGTGACGCCGGCTCCGTAGAGCCATGACAGCGGGGTCAGCCCATGCCATATTTTGATGTGGTCGCCTTCCATTGCGAGTGGGGATTACAGATTGAAGATGAAGTGGTAGGGCAGTTGTGCATGGACGTTGCCGCGGCGGTCGATGTGCTGCAGGCTGCGGAAGAATCCGTAGAAGTCGCCCAGCGTCTGCTGCAGTTGTGCGTCGGCATAACTGTTGCCTGATACTTCGTTGAGCAGGCTTTCGAACATTCCTTGTTTTGCAGGATAGGACAGCACCGTGCAGTTGTCGGTTTTTGCACGTTTCTTTGCTACGGCAATCGCGTCGTTCAGGTTGCCGAGTTGGTCGACGAGTCCTAACTGCTTGGCGTGTTCACCGCTCCACACGCGACCCTCGGCAATCTTCTTGATGTCAGACTGCTTCATCTTGCGGCCGTCGGCACAGCGTTTTGTGAAGAGTTCATAACCGCGGTTGACATAGTTCTGCATCACCATTCTCTCGCCTTCGTTCATTTCACGCGAGAAGTCGCCGAAGTCAGCATATTTGTTTGTCTTGACGGTTTGGAAGTGTACGCCGATTTTCTGATTGAGCAGTTCGTCGGCAACGGGGAATGTGCCGAAAATGCCGATAGAACCCGTCAGCGTCGTCGGTTCGGCAACAATCCAGTCGGCACTGCAGGAGATGTAGTAACCGCCCGATGCTGCCATGCCGCCCATCGACACGACGACGGGTTTCTTGGCTTTGAGGTTCATGATTTCGTGCCATATCTGTTCGCTGGCGTATGCGCTGCCACCGGGCGAATTGACACGCAGCACGACGGCTTTCACGTCGTCGTCCTCTGCCAGTTTGCGCAAATCCTTAATCACCTTTGGCGATGCGATTTCGTCGCCACTGCTGAAACCGCTCGACACTTCGTCGACGATGCTGCCGCTGGCGTAGTACACGGCTACGATGTTGCCGCTTGTGCCCTTCGGTTCTGCGGCTGCACTGGCAGCGAGGTCCTGCACGCTGATGGTGTTGTAATCCTTCTTCTCCTTCACGTCCATCATGCGGCAGAGCATTTGCGGCACTTCGTCGGAGTAAGCCAGTCGGTCGACCATTTTCGACGTCTTGTAGAACGTCGCCTCTTGGAACATCATGGCAGTGTCAGCCAGCGTGTTCAGTTTCTCGGCAGTCAGTTTGCGCGACGTCGCCACTTCCTTCAGCATTTGGTTCCATATTTCCGTGCTGAACGTCGTGATTTGCTCCTTGTTCGCCTCGCTCATCTCGTTGAGGAAGTAGGGTTCGACGGCAGATTTGTAGGTGCCGACCTTGAAAATCTCCATGTGTACACCCAACTTGTCGAGCAGGTCTTTGTAGTAGACGGACTGCATGGCGAGTCCCTTCCAGTCAATCATGCCTTGCGGATTGATGAGCAGCGAGTCTGCCACGGAACTGATGTAGTATGCGCCCTGCGTATAGAAATCGCCGTAGGCAGCAATGAATTTCTTTGATGTCTTGAAGTCGAGGAGAGCCTGTCGGATTTCCTGCAACATGGCAGGCGACGCACCGCTCAGTGCACCTGCTTCGATGTAGATGCCCTTCACGCGGTCGTTCTCCTTTGCCCGCTGAATGGCACGCAGGATTTCGTCCAGTCCGATGTTCTCCGTCGCTCCGTTGCCGATGAGGCCACTCAACGGACTGCGTGATGCCCGTTCGCTGAGTTGTCCGTTCAGTTTCAGCACGAGCACGCTGTTATCTTCCACCTTCACGGTAGATGTATTGAGCATTCCGATGAGGCTGACGATGGTGATGATGAGCGACAACAAACCCATAATCAGCAAGCCGGTCACGGTGGCCAGCACATATTTGAAAAATTGTTTCATGCCGTTTTCAGTCCGTTTGGTTATTTAGAAGCATTGACATATTTGACGTATTCACAGGCAGCGAGCAACCATGCTCCCGTGCCGAAGGGTGCTTGCGAGTGGGCATCCACCGTGCGTGTCGGGTCGGGCTTTTCACCGATAGGCTGCACGAAACCGATGCTGCCGTCAGCCTGCAGGGCGATGGTCGAGAGATACGTCCACGCCTTGTCGATGACGGGCTTGTACTTTGCACGATTGAGCAAACCATTGTTGACGCCCCACAGCAGTCCGTATTCAAAGAACGCCGTACCACTCGTCTCGTAGCCCGGAGCATCGTCCTCGCACAGCATGGAGCGGCTCCAGTATCCCTCAGCCTGCTGCGTGCGAGCCACGCCTTCAGCCAGTTGCTGGAAGCGTTGCACGTAGAACGGGCGATATTTGGAATCCTTCGGCAAATCCTGCAGCACCTTGGCAAGTCCTGCCAGCACCCATCCGTCGCCACGAGCCCAGAAACTCTTGCCGTTGTTGCAAGCCGTCGTCACCTTCGGGTACACGTACTTTGCATCGCGATAGTACAGTTGGTCATCCTTGTCGAACAGCAGGCTGTCGGTCCATACGAAGCACTCATACTGCTTGTCAAGCAACCGCTGGTCGCCCGTCACCGTATAGAGTTTCGTGAAGATAGGCAGCCCCATGTAGAGCGCGTCGCTCCACCACCAGAAGTCGCGGTCGGGCATGGCAGCCTGATAGTTCATCACCTCCAGCGTGCGTTGCAGTCGTTCAGCGCGATGCTCCAGTTTGTAGAGGTCGATGTAGATTTGGAAGCAGATTTGCCAGTCGGCAAACAGCACGTGGCGCATTCCCTCGCCATACGTTTTGTACTCCCATCGTTTCGGGTCGCGTTCCGTCGCACCCATCCATCGGTTGTGGCGGGCAAACCGCAGCGCATAGTCCAGATACGCCTGCTTGCCCGTCATCTCGTACACGGCCTGATTGCCCGTGAAGTAGGCAGCATTGTCCCAGAATCCGCGACACTCTGCCGGATGATGGCTTTGCCAATAGTCGTTTACCTTTTCAATCATTTCGAGCGTTTGCTTGCCCGCCTCGCTCTTCACGCTCTGCGCAAATGGCGTCGGAGGCAAGTTCTGTGCTGCAACAGGTGCTGCCACGAGGGCGAGCCCTGCCAGAAGGTGCTGAATACGTTTCATCTTGTCTATGTTTATGGTGTTATCGTTTTTGCAAATTCACTGCAAATATATCTATTATTTTTTACCTTACCAAATATATGCTTGTTTTTCAGTGCAGATGCGGTATTTATTTGCATTCGGAGTTTATCAGGAGTGCCAGACAACTTTGGACGTGAGGCACACAAAAGTCATCGTGGTGCCGAAACATTCTTGACGATTTCCCGAAACATTCTTGTTTTCTTCCCAATACAAAGTTTAATCCACACTGCGGTTTGTAAAAACCACACTGCGGATTATACA